>JAYTHD010000341.1:0-11829 GCA_043732975.1 Verrucomicrobiota bacterium | reverse complement strand
TTACAAGGTGAGGCGGCGACCACCCCATTTAATCCGCTTCTATCAGCGTAGATTAGCGCAGATTAGTGGTTCTCCTCTCCGCCAATTCGCGTTTCCAGGTTGAAACGCCTGTCATCAGCGTCCATCCGCGGCTCAATCCCCCGGTTTTCCGTTTCTGGTTGCCGGGTCGCCGGAATCGAGCCGGTTCATCATAGGGGACTCAGCTGTCCCTTGCCCCCATATCGAACCGGACTGGCTGCTAATCTACACGCTGGCCGAGGGCGACACGCACGTTCGTTTCGAGCGCACCGGCACGCACATCGACTTATTCCGGTGAGATCGGCCCGAAAGCGAGGCACCCCATGGGACCATTGCCATCCTGCCAGCGAGCAAGGTGGAGCGAGTCTCTGACGAGCTAATGCCGACAGTCCCGGCCGGAGGCTGACGGGCCAGAAAATGGATGGCTGACGTTCTGGCGCTTGCGGTGGGCCAAACAGGGGAGATGCTTTGAGAGCCCCTTGAAATCGACGTCTGCGAGGTTCGCTCGAGTGCGATTTGTCCGAGGGAAACACCTTCATTTTTGGGATTATGAAAGCACTACATCGGTTTTTCGCCCACCTGGGCGTTCCTGGCTGCTGGCTTGTCCTCGTTCTCGGGGTGACGGTGAGTGCGCAGGTACCGCAATAGATCAATTACCAAGGTCGGGTGACGGTGGCCGGGGCGTCGTTCCAAGGTGCGGGCCAGTTCAAGTTTGCGTTGGTGAGCGGGGCTGGCACGACGACGTACTGGAGCAATGACGGCACGAGCACTGCGGGTGCGCCGCCCACGGCGGCGGCCACGCTCACGGTCACAAGGGGTCTCTACTCGGTGCTTCTCGGCGACACGTCGCTGGTGAGCATGACGGCGATACCGAACGGCGTTTTTGGCAACGCCGACGTGCGGTTGCGGGTGTGGTTCAACGATGGCGTCCATGGGTCGCAGTTGTTGACGCCGGACCAGCGGATCGCGGCGGTGGGGTACGCGATGACGGCGACGACGGTCGCGGATGGAGCGATCACGGCCGCAAAGATTGCCCCCGGCGCGGTGGGGAGTGCGCAATTGGCGTCCGGGCTGACGCTGGCTGGCACGACCACCGGGAACTTCAGTGGGGCTGGGCCGGTCTTTGCGAATTGGTCTGCGAAAGGGTGCCGGTTGCCGACGGAAGCGGAGTGGGAGAAGTCGGCGCGGGGCGGGTTGAGCGGGCAGCGGTTCCCGTGGGGCAACACAATCAATGAAAACCTGGCGAATTACTGCGGAATAACGGCGAACTATGCGTACGATCTGGGGCCAGATGGGTTCAATGCGATTGGGAGTGTGGGAGGGGTTTTCCCCTACTCTACTCCGGTGGGGACGTTTGCGCCGAATGGGTACGGCCTGTATGACATGGCAGGGAATGTGCAAGAGTGGTGTTGGGATTGGTATGGGACCCCGTATGCGGGCGGCACTGATCCGCGGGGTCCCGCTTCGGGCGAGGGCCGGGTGTTCCGCGGTAGCGGTTGGAGCGACGGCGCGATCCGCTGCCGGTCGGGGTATCGCGGCGAAGCCCCCCCAGGCTACCGGATCGGCGACCTCGGTTTCCGGTCTGTCCTGCCCCCAGGTTAGCCGTGAGCCGAACGCTCGGTACAGTGAGGGCGAGCGAAGCTGCGCGTAGCCGGCGAGGCGGGTGAGGGACGAGCCTGCCTGGCGGCGGAGTGGCGGGAGTAGAATGAACCTCTGAAGTAAAAAACGAAAAGCCCGCGTAGCGGTAGATTTTGGATTCGCGCGCACCAGACAAACTGACCTTCGTTCAACCCCAAACGCATCAAATGAAAAACGACTTGAGGTGGGCCGAGGCTCCCGACGAGGCATGCCTTGGTCAGGCAACGACTGGCTCGCGGAGACTCTCGCCCCACCGGTTTTGTGGCCGAAGGCCAGCAAGTAGGGTGGAGCGAGGCTCTGACGAGCTAACCGGTGACGAAGTCAGGCCCCAAACGCGGGTGGCTCGCAGAGACTCTCGCCCCACCAATTCGGACACGGCTGCCGATGAGCTAAAGGTTAGGAACCCTTGGTTTGGCTTGCAACGTTTGTCATCCGCGTTCATCTGCGTCCATCCGCGGTTCAAACTCCGGTTTTCAGTTTCCGAGTGGCTGGAATCGATTCGGTTCATCATTGCGCAGGGCCGCTCTTCCTAGCAGCGTTGGCGCATGAATCCTGCGGACGTCTATGTCGAACGCGTCGTTGATCTGCTCGATCCGGCGCTGAATCGGCTGCACAATTGTACGGTGGACGAGGCCCGGGCGCGGGTGCATTCGGGCGATGCCGCGCAGGTCGGCGGCATCGACGGTTCCTTCGCCCTGCTGGCGCGAGAGGGCAAGACGATCCGCATGGCGCGCACGCTGGATCGGCCCATGCGCTATTTTCTCGCCAAACGCCAGGCGGGGCCGGCGTTGATTGTCGCCGATCGCATGGACCTCATCCGGGACCAACTGGAGCGGGAAGGACTCGCCGATCAGTTTCATCCCAGCTACACGCGCATGGTTCCGGCGCATTATGTCGTAAAGATTCAGCTGCTCGGCTGCCCAGATCCCGACCCGGTTTACACGCGCTTTTTCACGCCCGAGCGCAATTCCCTGCCGACGGATCTGGATGAAATCGGCCGCCGCTACATCGGCGCGCTGGCGGATGAAATTGCCAAGCACCTGCGGGCCCTGCCCGAGCGGGAACCCATCGGCGTGGCCTTCAGCGGCGGGGTGGATTCCGGTGCGGTTTTTCTCACCACGTTGCATGTTTTGCGTAAGCTGGGCATGAGTCCGGCCCGGCTCAAGGCCTTCACCCTCACATTCGGCGACGGACCCGATCTCGCCCAGGCGCGGCAGTTCCTGGAGCCGCTCGGACTGGGTTTGTTCCACGAGCCGGTTTATGCGGATCCGGGCGACATGGATGTCCTCGAGACCCTCCGCACCATCGAGGACTACAAACCCCTGGACGTGGAATGCGCGACGATGGGCCTGGCGCTTTGCCGGGGCATCCGGCAGGCCTATCCGGAATGGAAGCACTTGTTCGATGGCGATGGCGGGGACGAAAACCTGAAGGACTATCCGATCGAGGAAAATGCGGAACTCACCATCCGATCCGTCGTTAACAATCTCATGCTCTATCACGAGGGCTGGGGCGTCGGACGGATCAAGCACAGTCTGACCTATAGCGGCGGTCTCAGCCGCGGGTATGTCCGCACCTATGCGCCGGGACAGAAATATGGGTTCAGCGGATTCAGTCCATTGACGAGGCCGGGAGTGATCGCCGTGAGTGAAGGGATTCCTTTTATTGATCTTACCCAATACGATGTGCCGACGCTGTACTCGTTGAAGGGAGAAGTGGTTCGCCGGGGAATTCGCGCTTTGACCGGAATGGAAATGCCGATTTTTGAAAAACGGCGCTTCCAGCATGGAGCAATTCGCAAGGATGCCTTGCACGCCAAACTGCCACCCCAGGAAGCGGCTTATCGCCGGCAGTTCCTGGCCCTGTACGCCTGACCCTGAAAACGCGAATTGGTGAGGAGAAAAACCGCTAATCCACACTAATCTACACTGATAGAAATGAATGGAACGAGGTGGCTGACAGCTCACCGTGGAGGTGAGCCGGTTCGTTCCGCGGAAGTGCCTGAAATTAGCGGTGATTAGCGCAGATTAGCGGTTTTAACTCCGGTTTTTAGGCTGACCGGAAACGGGGATCAGCCGAGGCACAGCGTCTCGCAGCGCTGCTCCTGCGACGTTTTTTCAAGCGCGATGTGTCCGGCACCGATGCCTTGCAGGCGGGTGTGGACGATCCGTTGGGCGAGTTCCGGCCGGTTGCAATCGCGGCTGAGGTGTCCCAGGTAAATGCGCTGGAGCACGCCGCTTTCGGCGAGATTGGCCGCGACATCTGCGGCGGCGTCATTGGACAGGTGACCGTGCCGGCTGAGGATGCGCTGCTTGGTGCTCCAAGGGCGCCGGGTGTCTTCCTGCAGGAGCTTGAGATCGTGATTGGCTTCGAGGACCAGCACCTGCGCCGGACGCACCCGCTCCAGAATCAGTTTGGTGGCGTGTCCGAGGTCGGTGAGAAAGCCCAGGCTGCCGGCGGTGGTATTGAGCAGAAAACCGACGGGATCCATCGCGTCATGCGGCACGCTGAAAGTTTGGATTTCCACCTCCCCCACCGTGAACGAAGCGCCGGTCTCAAAAACCTGATACTCCAGGGATTGCTGGAATTGTCGTTGAATGGCCTCTCGCGTGAGTCGGTTGCTGAAGATGGGAATTCCGAGTTTGCCGCAGAGTGTTCCCAGGCCCTGGATGTGGTCGCCATGCTCATGGGTGATCAGCACGCCGTTGAGACCCTCCGGGGCGCGTCCGATGCTGGCCAGTCGGTCCCGGATCTGCCGCGCACTGAATCCGGCATCGATCAAGAGCCGGGTTTCGCCCGCTTCGAGATACGCGCAATTGCCGCCGCTGCCACTCCCCAGAATGGTGAAATTTACCGACACTTCCGCAGGGTGAAGCAAAGGCAGATCAAAGCCAGAGCCAGATGCCGAAATGAATCCCCGGGCATTGAATTTGGACGTGATGCGGTGCCGTCGCGGCCGGAGCGCCGGTTTCCAACCGGCTTAGCGCCTAACAGGACAGCGACACTTCCAAAGAATTTTGACCGCGGATAACGCGGATAGACTCGAAAAAGTGGGTTCCGTATCTGCGTTATCCGCGCCATCCGTGGTTCATTTTCTGAATGTGGCGCTGGAGTGCTAAGCAAAACAGTCGGGCCCGAGCCCTGTGGGACGTCTTGCTGGAATTGGGGCATTGGTGATGTGTGTGGTGTCTAAGCCGGCTGGAAGCCAGGCGCTCCGGAAGCGGCCGCCCGCGGCGGCGGGGCGCTCAAATCCGACAACTGGCCCGGACGTCGCAGCGGTCGCAGGGTAGTTCCTTGGCGGCGGGGTTGGGCGCGGCCCCGGCGACTCCGCCAAAGAGCGCGGCGGCGAGTTTGCCGACCGTTTCCGCCGCCCCGGCGAGAATTTGGTCAAAGGCTTCCGGCGACTTCAAATCCCCGCGCTTGGCCGGCGATCCGTCCTTGTTGAAAGTCCACTTGAATGGCAACGGAACCGGGTTGTCCCGGAGTTGAATGGCCGTCGTCGCAAACAGTCCGCGATGGGGAAAATCGGTCTTGGGTGCGGTATCCGCGACCCGACTTTTTTGGGCGGTGGCGCGATCCGAGAGCGAGGCGTAGGCGGTTCCAGCAAGGGTGAATCCCGCGGCCCGCACGACCAGCGCATAGACGGCGAGTTGCAATTCCAAGCCGGCATCGACGGCGCGTTGATCCCATTTGCGATCGCGGGATTTGTAGTCCACGACCAGCCCGGATCCGGGGGCGTCAATGCCCCGGTCCAGGCGATCAATTTTGCCCACGAGCGTGATGGACAATCCACCGGGCAATTCCAAGTGCAGGGGCGGCAGGCCCGTGGTGCTCCGTCCGCCGAATTCCAATTCGGCGGCCGCCGGGCGAAACGGATATGCCGGCATCCAGCGGGACGCTTGCTCCACAAAGCGGAGCAATTGGGCGAACAACCGGCCTTCCGCGAAGCGACGACGCGGGTTGCTGGCCGAACCATCCCGCTCCTGGATCGCCATGGCGGCCGCGTGCAGGCGGGCGGCGATGACGGTGGTGTCGCGCTCCGCCCAGGAGCCACCTTCGGCCTCGATCCGACGGTGGTATTCCGCCAGGACTTGATGCGCCAGATCGCCTTGCTCCAACGCTTCGAACTGGGCGACCTCCCGTTCGCGGACCCGCAGGATGTCCTGCAAAAACGCCTGGTGGGGACACAAGGCGAAACGTTCCAGACGACTGGCACTCAAGCGCAGGGAGCGGCCCAGCAACGCTTCCGTCAACTCGACGGACAAGTGCTCCGTACCCGCCGCGGGCTCCGGTGTCGGCTCGGGTCCCGGCAGAAAGATCCGCCATAAATCAACCGCCCGAGTGAGCACCGCGTTCGGATCAACAACCGCACCGAGCCGAATCAGTCGGGCGATCAACGGCGAGCGCGGCGCGGCCGGCGGCGGGGCTTCCACCCAGGTCACCACCACGCGTTGGGTCGCACGGGTCAGTCCGATGTAGGCCAAAAAACTCTCCCGGGCGGCGGGCACCACCTGGGGAAGTCGAAGCGGGTGAGTTGCGTTACCGGTTTGCAGCCAGCGCCGTTCGGAATCGGTCAGCAGTCCGGTGACGGCCGCACTCTGCGGAAAGATTCCCTCGTTCCAACCCGACAGGATTACCCGCTGCAAATCGGGATTTCGCGAGCGATCAATCGCGCCAATCAGAACCTGATCCAGAGCGGGTGGCACCATTCCGACCGTCAATCCCAGCCACGCACTTTCAAACACCTCGAGCCAGTGGGTCGCCGACATCGCGGTCGTGCCGAGGGCGCGCTGGACTTCCTCCAACCACACGTCCATCTGCCGGTGGACGGTCTGGTGCCGACCGAGTCCGCTGCCGCCGACGGCGCCGTCCCAGGCTTCCAGGGTTGCCGCCACGCCGAGAATTTTCCAGAGCGCGGATATCGCGGCGACGATCTGCTCCCCGTAGGGCTCCCCGGCGGCGGCGATGGCAAATTGTTGAAAGGCTTGGATCCAGAGCTTCGGCGCCACTGCGGGAGCGATGCTCGAACCACCCGCGGTCCAGTCGGCGGCGTCCCAGCCGTGCGACAGGGCCAGGTTTTCGAGGGAATCCACCGCTTCAAGTTCGATGCCGGCCAGGCCGGTCCGGAGGGCTCCGAACCAGTGGGCATGCGACCACCCATCGGCCACCAACTGAAGGGCACAACGGGTCAGGCTGGTGAGGGGATCGCTGCCGACGGGTTCGCGGCGATCGAGGAAAAAAGGCAGGCCCAATCGGCGCCAGGTGCGGCGAAAGACGTCACCATGTCCGTCGAGCGAGCGCAGGAGCACAGCGCAATCGCGGTAGCGTCCGCCGTGGGCGACATGGGTCTGGACTTCGTACCCGGCGAGCAGGGCTTCCGCCTCGATCGAATCCGCCGGCCGGAGTTCCAACGCGGGAGCGACGGAGTCGGGATTTTTTGTCGCCGTCACTTCCGCGACGGGAGGTGGTTTGGGATGGCACCAGTTGGCCTCGATGTGTTGGAGAAATGGAGCGGCGGAAAAACGGCTGCGGGCGGGATCCCGCGGCAGGCGGGTGACGGTGAGGCGCGCACCGGGCAACTGCGAAAGGCCGGCGTAAGCGCGTTGGAAAGTGTCGCCGATGCCACTCCACGGACTCAGCGGTTCCGGCTGGGCCGCGGGAAAGTCTTCCAGGCAGAACGCGATCGTGGAACGTTCCGCTGCCGCGGCCAGTTCGGTCAGCAGGCGGAGTTCCTGCGGCGTCATTTCCGCAAAACCATCCAACCACACGGCGCCGATCCGCGGCGACTTTCCATGGCGCCGCGCCTCGGTCAGCAACGCGGCCGCGGTGTCCAATAGGGCGTCAGGATCCGACAGTTCGCGCTCCTGGAGCCAGGCCGCGTAGGCGCGGGCGAGCCGGGCGGTGTCGCGCAATTTTCCCGCCAACGCCGCAGGAATGGCCGGAGCCGCGGCGGCGGCTTCCAGGTTGGCCGGCGTCAGTCCCTGCTCCTGAAACTCGCGCCATTGTCGGCTCAGTTCCTGGGCAAATCCCGGTTGGGTGGCACTGCGACGGAACACCTCAAAGCCATCGCGATGACGCCGCAGCAATGCCCGGAGGACCATGATGCGGCCGGTTTCATCGATCAATCGCGGTTCGGGTTCGCCCAGCGCATCATGGAGAAAATGGGCGAGCCGGGGAAACGACAGGATCTGCAACCGCGTGAAGCCGGGCAGGGAGGTGTCCGCCAGCAACTGGCGTTCGAGTTGGAAGGTCGCCTGTTTCGGCGCGAGAAAAATCAGCGGCGCACCCTCCCGCTGGCGGATCAGCTCGGCACGGATTTCCGCCAGGCACCGATGGGTCTTCCCCGTGCCGGCGGGTCCGAGCAGAAACTCAACTTCCATCTTAGAGCCGGAAGAAAATGCCGCGTTGATAGAGAAACCGGGCAAACAGAAACATGCAGCAGAGACTGCCCGCAGTGATCACCGCTGGACCGCCCCGCCCGCAGTAGTCCGCCACCGGCCCGCCCAGAAAACGTTCCGCCACCGTCCGCCATAGACCGAGGCTAGTCACGATGTAGAGGGTCAGAGCGTTCGTCCCGACCCACACAAACGGCGTCGCCCAGGCCCGCCAGCGGAGGACGTCGATGACCTGATGAAACACCGCGAGCAGCAGGTAGCTAAAGCCGCCCGCCACGAGGACAAAGCTGGAACTCCAGATCTTTTTGATGATTGGAAAATAATAGCTCCAACCGAGTCCCGCGATCAGGCACGAGCAACCGATCAGGAACAGCCACGACGTCTTGCCGCCGATCGCCGTGCTGGGATTGGCCAGGATGAGTCCCCCAAAGATCCCCAACAGGCAGGTGGCAATGGCGGGGAAGGTGGAAAGATAGCCTTCCGGATCGTAGTAGGTGTCGTGCTTGCGGCCGGGCAGGTATTGAAAATCGAAATGATTCACCACGTTGAGTCCGGGTTGGACGGGTCCCTTGATCCGGGTGGTGGTGGCCGCGAAGAGCGCCTCGGGCGTGGCGTTGGGTTGCCGGGATTTGTCGGCCAGCGTTTTCAGGGCGGTGGCCTCGAGCTGGATGTTGCGGACCTGGCTCTGGGTGACCAAGAGCCAATAGCCTACCAGGATTGCCGCCACCACACCGAGGAGATATTTCCACGGCAGGTAAAGATAGAGAATGCCCGCTCCGGTGTAGGCGAGGGCGATGCGCTGCAGCACTCCCAGCCAGCGGACGCCGTCGAGTCCCTGGGTGAGGCCGCCGGAATAGAAAACGCCGACGCCGAAAAGCAGGAGCCCGCGCAGGAGGAGGCGTCGGGCGGCCCGGGCCTGGCCACCCGTTTCGCGGGCCTTGGTGAGGGAGAAAACTGCGGAGACGCCGGCGATGAAGACAAACAGCGGGAAGATCAGATCGTAGAAACGAAAGCCATCCCATTCGACGTGCGACAACTGGGCGCGGAGTTCGTCGATCAGGGGAATGCCGCCCAGCCGGCTCAGCGCGTTGACGATGGCTCCGCCACCCACGATCCAAAACATGTCGAACCCGCGCAGGGCATCGATGGCCAGAACCCGTTTGGAACCATCCGGCAATTCAGTGTAGCGAACGGTGGAGACGGGGTCGTAGGAGGAAATGTACGGCATGAGGAAAGCAGTTGATTTGAAAATCGAGGACGTGAATCAGAGGCGCAGATAGATCCGTCGCCGATTGAGCAGCCAGGCCAGCCAGAATCCCCAGGCGATGCCCAGCAGCGCCACGGCGACGGCCCCCAGACCCGGATTCCAGGCCCCAAGTCCGTGCCAGATTTCGGTGTCCCCGGCCTTGGTGCTGCCACCGACCAGGCGCGCCGCCAGCGCATCGAATTTGATCAGATTGCAGGCCAGATAGATCGTGATCGGATTCAGGCCGACCCAGACAAAGGGCGTGCACCAGCGTTTCCATTGCTGCACGTCGATGAGGTAATAAAAGAGGGTCAACGCCAGGGTGCTCCAGCCGCCGGCCACGAGCACGTACGAGGAGGTCCAGAGTTTCTTGATCAGGGGATGGTAATAGCTGGCCGCGTAGCCCGTCACCAGCAACGCCGCACCGTAGCCCGCCAACCAGGCCACCTTGCCGGCCGGCGTCCGTTTTTCGTCGCGCAAGACCAGGCCGGCAAAGACGCCGAGGAGACAGGTGGCGATCGCGGGGAACGAACTCAGGAGGCCTTCCGGATCATGGGTGCCGTCCCATTTGCGACCGGGAAGATAATGGGCATCAATCCAATTCGTCAGGTTGTGTCCCTCCAGAAGATCACCCGCTCCGAAGCCGGGCACGGGAATAAACGTCAGGGCGGCCCAATAGCCGACCAACAGGCTCGCCGTGATGACGATCAGGGTGCGGGTTTGATAGAAAATCAGGCAGAATCCCGCGCCGAGGTAGCTCAGGGCAATCCGTTGCAACACGCCGACCCAGCGAATTTGGTCCCAACCCTTGCTCCACAATCCATAATAGAAAAGGCCCAACAGATAGATCATGAACGAGCGTTGGAGCAGGCGGACAAAGGCGGCGTCCTTGCCGCGATCATCGCGGATGCGGATCAGGGAGAAAACGGCGGAAACCCCGGCCAGAAAAACAAAAGTGGGAAAGATCAGATCGTAGAAACGGCAGCCTTCCCAGGTGACGTGCTCCAGTTGCTGCGCGAGCCAGTGGTGTTCGCCGAGCGCGGCCGCCGCGGCGCCGCCGATGGAGTCACCGCCCATGATCCACAGCATGTCAAAGCCACGCAATGCATCCAACGACACCAGTCGATTGCGCGCGCCGGGCGATACCAAGTTTTCGGCCATGCGGCCAAGGTGGACAGAACCCCGGGGGGCGGTGAAGCCAAAGTTGCCGACTTTTGCCGGCGGGGTGCGCGACCAAATACTTCTGACGGTCCGAATATTCCCGCAGAGTCGCGGAGACGCGGAGTAAGAAAAAAACCGATGCCAGTGGGTTCTCTGCGTTCTCTGCGTCTCCGCGGGGGTATCCTTCGTCCCCGCTCTCCGCAGGTCCGCCGTTACGCGAGCATCTCTTTCACCACTTCCCCATGGACGTCGGTGAGCCGGAAATCCCGGCCCTGGAAACGATAGGTGAGTTTCAAGTGATCCAGGCCGAAAAGGTGCAGGATCGTCGCGTGCAGATCGTGCACATGGACACGTTTGTCGACGGCGTAAAAACCAAAATCATCAGTACGACCCACCACGGTGCCCGGCCGGACCCCGCCGCCCGCCATCCAGATGGTGTAGCCGTGGG
The DNA here is from genome assembly GCA_043732975.1 of Verrucomicrobiota bacterium. GTDB lineage: Bacteria > Verrucomicrobiota > Verrucomicrobiia > Limisphaerales > UBA9464 > CANIZL01. The sequence continues at coordinate 923 of JAYTHD010000341.1, read as the reverse complement.
GATGATGATCGCGGCCGATCTGCGCCGGGCTCAACGCCCCTTGCATCATCGGAGTCCGACCGAATTCGCCGCCCCAGAGGACGAGCGTTTCGTCGAGCAGACCGCGTTCCTTGAGGTCCTGGATCAACGCCGCCGCCGGTTGATCCGTCTCCGCGCAACGCTTCTTGAGGTCAAACACGAGGTTGCCGTCCGGGCCGCCGTGGTGATCCCAGCCGCGGTGATACAATTGCACAAATCGCACGCCCCGTTCCACCAGACGGCGGGCCAGCAGGCAGTTGTTCGCAAACGACGCCCGTCCTGGCGTGGTGTTGTACGCCTCGTGCATCCTCGGCGGTTCCTTGGAGATGTCCATGACCTCGGGAACGCTCGTCTGCATCCGGTAGGCCATTTCGTAGGAGGCAATGCGGGTCTGGATTTCCGGATCCTTCAGCGTGTCATAGTGCAGCTCATTCAGATCCTTCAAGGCATCCAGCGATTGCCGTCGCCGCTCGCTGCCCATCCCGGCAGGGTTGTTGACAAAAAGGACCGGTTCTCCCTGCGAACGCAACGTGATGCCCTGATGCACCGTGGGTACAAACCCGCTGCCCCAGGAGGCATTGGTCAGCGGTTGGCCCACGCCGGTCATCAACACAACGAACGCCGGAAGATCCTTGTTTTCGCTGCCCAGGCCGTAGCTGAACCAGGAGCCCATCGCCGGCCGTCCCGCCAGCTGCGCTCCGGTGTTCATGAAGAGGGTGGCCGGATCATGATTGAAGGCCTCCGAATAAAACCCCTGCACGAAGCAGACGTCGTCCACGATCGATCGCAGGTGCGGCAACAATTCACTAAGCCAGACCCCGGAGCGTCCGTACTGCGCGAACTTGTACGGTGAGGCCAGCAACTTCGCGTTCTTGCCGATCTGCGCGAGCCGGATGTTCTTCACC
>JAYTHD010000340.1:0-7855 GCA_043732975.1 Verrucomicrobiota bacterium | reverse complement strand
TGCGGATCTCCGCCATCATCAGGGCGCGGGCCTTCGCGACGTCGAATCCGAAGCGAATCCTTTGGTTGAATTGGCGCGCAATCGGTATAAAAGCCGCCTTGGAGGGACCTTGCAGAAAGACCCGGGCCCGCAGAAAGCGAGGCGTCGATACCCGGGCAGCCGCGAGGTCAATGGTTTTGGCGGGGGCAACTGCGGGTTGGGCCGGGACCGCAATATCCGCCGCGAAGACGCTTAATTCCAAAGCCGCCAGCCGGAGTCCGCCCCGCCCGGCCATCCCAATGACCGGCAGCACGGACAGCGCGGCTTGTAATCCCGCCTTCAGATCGCTCCCCTTCCGAAGCTCGTCATACGCATAAGACAGCCCGATGGCGCCCCCGGCAATCGGATTGATCGTAACTCCGAATTCAAGTGCCTGTTCCAGTGCGGCCATGGGTTCGCGAATGCTGGCCAGGGTATAGTTGCGCCAATAGTCCGCCAAGGCCGTGGCTTCGGAACCATCACCCATCGCACTGGCGGCGAGGTCCATGAGGCGATTGATGGTTGCCAGGTCCAGGTTGAATTCGACCGGGATCGCCACGCCCTTCAGACTTTGAAGTGCCTCGCTCAAGGCTACGGCCGCCTTGACGGCATTCGGGAAGTTCCGTTCCACCACAATCTCCGCCCGCAACGGCGGGGGCGGTTGCCCGTGTGCGGGCGGGCGGGGACGCGGGAAGTTCACTTTCCACCCATCCCAGTCCAAGATCCCCTTCACATCGGCCAATCGCACGGTGGCACGCTTGCCGACCCGGATCATATCGGTCGGTTGTAGTGGTGGCACCTCAGTTCCGGTCGCCTCCCGTCCTTCGAGGAACCAATCCAACATTTGGATTCCAGGTTCGTCGTAGAGGAGATAGAACTGGGTAAAAACGTCGGCGAGAGTATAGGGCGGCGTGGGGACTATGGGGGCGGCTGCCGCTGCAGTCCTTGCTGCACCCGCCAGACCAGCGGATTGGACACTCGAGGCGGTGCCAATGCCGACACTGTCCGCAGGTCCCCGGTCTTCCTTCAGTATTGGCCGCCGATCCACGTTGAAGGTTTGGCCTTGGGAGATCACGTTGATGGCAACTTGTCCCTGGGCATAGACGCCGGTGGGGCAAAGCTTCGGTTCAAAGCGTTCTCCAAAAGCAAACCGGTCCGGCACAGTGCCATTGCCGGTTCGGAAGTAGAACGCGTTGAATTCCGGGGGCGGTTGGTAGGTTGGATCCGGAGACGTGCTCGAAACGAGGCGCAGATCGGTCCCGTTCATGTTCCAACGGGTCCTTGATCGATCAAGGGCGTCCGCTGTGCGAGTGGCTGGTATCAAGACGCGGATCGCATAGGGCACCAAGCCGTGTTCTTCGCCCACCGGCCCGGGAAACGGAAAGCGCTCCACCTGGGCCTCCGGACCCGGCATAAACAAGGATCTTCCCAGACGATCAGTCACCCAGACCGCGGATCGATTGACGATGAAGGTAACGGCCGCTTTAGCCCGGCGTCCGTGAGCGTTGTCGTCGGTGGTCACCGCCAAGGTGACGGGACCCGGGTGAATCCGATCCAAGGTCAAAGTAATCGGAATTTCCATTCCGGAATCGCGTGCCCTCCAGTATCCATCACCCACCACCGGTCGGGCTTGCGCGGCCAGGCCGGTTTTGGTTGTGATCGTCTGGCCGTCCACCGTGAATTTCAAGGAATCGATCCCAATTTTGGCGAAGTCGGGCAACTCCCCCAGGGTATCCCGAAGGCGAACGACGAGGTCGACTTCCAGCGAATAGCCCAGGTTCACAGCGCCATCAGGGGACGGCTGTGGTAACAGTTGGTAATTCACAACGCTTATGCTGCAGGTCGGATAGGGTACCGACTCCGAGACAATGCTTTCATCCTGGCTCCACTCCGCAGTGACGGGATCCTTGGAAAGGTACTCAACTCGGGGTACACGATAACCGAATTCTGGATTGCAATCTCCCATGGCCCCGCTGTTGATGACGTTGGGAGTCTCCAGACCGTCCGAGTCGACGACGGGCACCGAAAGAGCCGGAGGTACGACTGCGAGGTGCCAGGTGCCCTTGGGACCAGGGCGATCAAAGGAAAACTTGCCGTTGCCGTCACTAATACTCAACCGCTCTCCGCCAGGAAAGACGAGCTTGACCATGACCCCTTCCAGCGGGCGATCCCTGGGACCTCGGATGCCATCGGCATCCAAGTCCGACCACACTTCACCTTCAACCATATCGGGCGTCAGCCTTTCCTCATCCAAGGCCAGTCCGAAGCGCAGGTCGTCGAGAACGGGGCCCGAGGCTGACCAATAAGTGCTGACGAGGGAGATTGTGGTGGTCTCGGCGACAGCGGTGAAGGAATACTCACGGCATTTGAAACGCATGTCGATCTCATAGGAATTGTTTTCGGCCAGTGGATTCCATTGGATCCTGTCCCACGGCACCTGGTCGAGATACAGGATCATCTCGTGGTCGTCGCCCCCGATCGGATTCCCGGAATGTTTAAAAGAGAATAGGTAGTGTTCGCCGGGAACGGTGTGAAAGGTGTGCCCAATAGCGCCCGCTTCCACCCCGTTGAGGTCAAGGGTTTGGTCCCCTTCCGCCGCCGTTGGAAATAGGTGGCGGACGATGTCCACACTCCCGCTTAAAATCGTCCATCCATCGACCTCCGACTCGTCGCTCGCAGAATAGGTCTTGTAGTAAATGGGCCCATAGGGAACGGCTCCGGGCTCCGTCAGCAGGTTCGGGTGTTCAAACCCGGTGCGGATCAGCTCCGCCCGCGCCCGGGATGCCGCCATCAGGCCGAGCCAGGAGATCCATGTCAGGGCCCAGATTCCCATGGCATTGGCGAAATTGGGGAAGAGGCAAGTCCGCTGGCAGTGTCGAAGAGCTGATGTCCTCATTGGAAGAGCGTGGACTATTGACCTACAGTCAGGCGCACCTGATCAAACCTTCGGTGGATGAGATCGTCCTCCCGGATCCAGAATTGGAGGAATTCCTCATTGCCCCAACTAAGACCCAGATCGCGATCCGAATCAAATTGAAACAGGAGTCGCCAATTTCGGGCGCCCTCCGCCAAGCGGGCTGCGTCCGGGGAATCCAGGGGGAGATTTCGCTCCACCTCCTCCTGGCGTTGCTGTTCCAGGTATAGGCGACGGGAAGTCAGTTGGGCGCCGTAGCCCAGGAGTTGGTGCAGGTTTTCCGTCCACGAACACGCCTTCTTCCGGGCCTCTTCGGTGAGGTGCCCCGCATATTCCCGCCAGGTCGCCCCTTCCTCTGAATTCAAGTCATCGCCCTCCCCCGAGCCGTCGCCATCAGTCCTCGCGTCCCCGGAATCGGCGTCTGCTCCCGATGGCGGAGTTTCGGGGAAGGCTGAAGCCCGGAGGCCGTCGACCAACTCCCCGTATTGGTCCCAGAAGGCCGGGTTCAGGGCTTCGACGGTCGCACCCAGCAACCATAAATCTTCGTGTCCGACGGGAGGCAGTCGGATGACGGTGCCGCGGAGGGCAATTTCCGGCACCGACAGTTCTTCGGGGGTATCCAAAGCCGGGACCGCTGCCGGCCGCAGGTCCGAGTCCGACTCCGAGTAACAGACAATATAATGCTCCGGTGAAATCAGCGTTGGCCCGGAACCCACTTCGGTGACGGACGCGAAAAAGTAGAGCATTCCACGATCTGGCAACGCCTCCGGGCCGTGGCTCTTCGGGAAGTCCTGCAGTCGGAATTGGGCTAGGAAGTCCAGGGCACAGCCGCCCAATAGGGGCCAAGCGAAATCAGGCGGTACGTCCGGAGCACCGCCGAACTTACTTCCGCCCGCAACCGGCGGGGTTGACCATTCCGGGGTCAGGACCACCGTCGGGCGAAGCGACGACAAAAGCGACGGAGGCGGACCCGGGGCCCCAGCCCGATGGCAGAGCTCTTTCAATTCGCGGGCGAAGAGGTCGCAATTCATTACCCCAACATCTCCTTCCCCGACGGAAAGGGTCAAGCAGCTTCCTTATGCCTCTCCGGGCGGAGCTTTGAAGCCAGCCTTCCCGATGACGTTTCCGCTATCCCGCTGTACCAATGAGAAAGCGTGTGTCCATGGGTCTTCTGATGTCGAAGCGTGCAGCCGTGCCAGCCGGGCGGCGGAAAGGTGCGCTCTTTTTGGTGGTTGAAATCAGTCCAGCAGGGCGGCATTGAACTCGAAAAGGTAACGGTCAGGATCGAGGAAATATACCTGCGGATAACCCGTCGGCGGATGCGTCTTGATCACCAGCTTACGTGGATCTTCCTCGGCGACGTCCTCGCGATAGCCGTGGGCGCGCAAGAGTTTCAGGGCCTGCCGGAAGGAGGCCACCCGCAGGGCGATGTGATTTTCGTAGATCTGCATCGCCGCCAAACCCCGGGGTGGCGTGTGGGGAACTTTGACGATGTGCAATTCCTGACCGTTCGCGAGTGCGAACCACGCACCGGGGTGCGGGAATGAAGGGCGGGCAATCTCCCGGAGCCCGAGGACGTCCCGATAAAATGCCCGGGAACGGTCGATGTCGGAGACCGTGAACTGGGCGTGATGATAGGCCGGGGCGCTCATTGAATCCGTGAGGCACTACGTGGTCGGGCAGCCGGAGCCTTTGGCCATCCATTTCGACCAGTAAAAGGTGAGCGGCTTGGACCCGGTGTTGGTGATGCCATGCAGGGTGTTCCCCGCGACATAAAGCATGGAGCCCGGCCCGGCCGGGACGACTTCTCCGCCACAGACCATTTCACCCTGCCCTTCGGTGATGAGCAAAAACTCCTCCTCCGGATGTTGGTGGGGATCGTGTGGACTGGCCCCGGGATCCAGAATGGCCATGCCGGCGCACGCACCACTTAACTGGTCGGTGGGCCCGTTGTAGTGGACGAAGACCCGACTGCCCGGCATCGCGACCGGTTGGATGTTCGCAAGGTGAATCACGCCATCCCGCAGCTTCTCGGCTTGGTTGGCGACGATGACTGTGTTGTTGGGTGTTGGTTCCTTCTGGTTCATGGCAGTATCAAAGAATAATTGTGGTAGGGGCAGTGGAAGGCCGCTCACGGAGTGGCGCGCGGACCGCTTAGGCGGACGCTGGAGAGATTCATGAGGACGGCGCCTTCCTTCGCGGAATCGTTTTTGAACACGAGGTAGAGATCGTGTTTTCCACGGTGTTCCGCGACCTCGACCTTGATCCCGGGAGCGGCGAAGGCATTGAAGGTGCCGGGACCTCCCGCTCCGCCCGGCGGGCGCGCCGGACGGGTAGTACCGGAGGCGGCGGGGCGTGCCCGGGCGGCCGCTCCGGCAGTGGCGGGGAGTGCGCCCGCGGGCGCATCCGTTCGCGGCGGAGTACCGCTGGGAGCAACCGGCGGCGGACCGGCCGGGCCTCGGCGCTCGCGCGGCTCCACCTTCGCTTCACCCAGCAAGTCGCCGGTGGGCGAGTCGAGTCGAAGTTGAATCACGCCGCCCACTTGCGAATCGGGCACCAGGGCCGTCGCCGAGATCTCCATCTGCCGGACCCCGGTGAGATCCACATTCTTGAAGCCGACCACCGTACCCCGTTTCGCCGTGACCCCACGGCCACCCGCCTCGGCCTGTTGCTTCACCTCCGCCTGGGTGGCGTTGAGCAGCGGACTGTGCAACACCCGGACCGTTTCCCCCGTCAGCGGCGGAATTTGTTCCTCGCCCTGATCGGTATAGACGGCGCGCACAATGACCGAGCCGCGGCCCGCATCGCCTTCGGGGAGCTTGGGCGTGAAGTTGCCCGACAACGCGAGGTTGCCTGCATTCGTATCCGCGAGGCTCAATACATACTTTAGGATTGTGCCGGCTTCCGATTCATTGATCAGTGCATTGGGCGGCATGGCCAGCGGACTCCACACGCCCCCGCCGCCGGTGATGACCTTTTGCGCGAGGCGGGCCGGGGCGTCGGCATCCTTCAAGTAGCGTTTGGCCACTTCGGTAAAGGCCGGCCCTACCAGCTTGCCTTCGACGAGATGACAGGCCTTGCAGTTGCCCTTGGTCATGAGTGCCTGCGCCACCGGGAAACGGGCCGCGGCTTCCTCTCCCCGCGGCAGGCCCTTGAGCGAAGCCACGTCGAAACCTTCGGGGACGTAGTCGATGCTCAGGTTGACCCGTTCCTTCGGAATCTTTCCGGAAGACAAACTGCCGTCCTCGCGATCCGTAACCTCCACCGCATAGCCGAAGGGTTGACCGGGAAAATAATAGGTCTCATTGCCCAGCAGCTTCACCGAGACTTCCGGGGGTTCGTTGCCGGAAATAATGGGAACGGACTTGCTGTCGCTGGCGCCACTCGGGTCGGTGACGGTCAACCGCGCAACGTGCGGACCGGGCAGCTCGAACTTCACCACCGGATTGGCCTCCTCGAACACGCGCGGCGTCCCGACCTGGCCGAAAACTTCCCAACGGTATTTCAGCGCATCGCCGTCGTTGTCCTTGGTGCCGGCGGAGGACAGCGTCACCTCAAAGGGCGGCACGCCGCCGTCCTTGCTGCTCGCGGCGATGGCAATGGGCTTGCGATTGCCACCCTCGAATTCGACGCGGACAAGTTTGGCGTCTGGTGAAGCCTGGAACCAGCGACCGCCGTATTCGAGCACATAGAGGGCGCCGTCGGGACCGAACTTCAGATCAATCGGCTCCACGGGACGATAGTCGGGCAGGATCCGTTCCATGGATTTGTAATCACCATTGGGCTGCATCGAGACGGACAGGATCAGGCGTCGTGAGAACTCGGCGATGATCCATTTGCCCTCAAAATACGCGGGCCACGGACGCGTGGGATTTTTGAAGTCCGTCTGATGATAGATGGGCCCGCCGATCGCGCAGCGACCGCCGGTGCCGAGTTCGGGAAATTTCGGAGTGATCCCGCCATGGTAATAAATGAACGGCGGTGCCTGCGGAGGCAGCTCGTTGATCCCGGTATTGTTGGGCGAAAAGTTCGTGGTCTTGAGCGGATTCTTCGCCGCGGTGGGTTTGCCGGTCACGTAGTCCCAGAATGGAAACGCCTGGTCGGCGACGAAATAAGGCCAGCCGAAAAATCCGGGGCCACGGGCCTGGTTGAACTCGTCGTAACCGCGGGGACCGATCTCGCTGTCCTCGCGGTTGTCCGGTCCGACTTCGCCCCAGTACACAAAGCCCGTCTGGCTGTCGATGGATACGCGCCAGACATTGCGGTGTCCCATGCTATAGATTTCCGGCCGCGTTTTCGGCGTGCCGGGCGGGAACAGATTGCCCTTCGGAATCGTATACGTGCCATCCGGCTCCGGATGGATGCGGAGAATTTTGCCTTCGAGGGAATTGGAATTCGCCGTCCCGCCCTGATCGTCCCAGGCGGCGCGGCCGGGACGTTCGTCGGTCTGGGAGGATCCGGTGTTACCCCGGTTGTTACCCACGGTCATGAGCAGATTGCCGTCCTTGTCCCAGGTCATGCCGCCACCAGTGTGACAGCAGGTCTCACGCTGCGCCGACCACTCCAGCAGGACCTTCTCGGAGTTGGCCACGAGGACATCGTTGCGAATCTCCCAGCGGCTGAACACCGCCTTTTTCTCGGTGGGATGGAAATAATAGAGATAGACCCAGCCGTTCTCGGCGAACTTCGGATCAAAACTCAGGGCGACGAGTCCCTGTTCGTTGTTGCCCTTGGTGTTCACCGCCAGGGCGCCGACGACTTTTACGGCGCCGAGGGCCGGGTCGTAGACTTTGATCGTGCCCTTGCGTTCGGCGATGAACGCCCGGCCATCGGGCAACACTTCGAAGACCAGCGGTTCATCCAACGTGCCGGGTTGGGTGAGGGCGACGGGTGTGAAGCGGTTGTTGTCGGGACGGACCGAGG
>JAYTHD010000339.1:0-3423 GCA_043732975.1 Verrucomicrobiota bacterium | reverse complement strand
CTCCCTCTTTGGTCAGGTCGCCGATGGACTCGAAGTGGTGGACAATGCGCTCTCGACGGCGGACACCCTCCTCCAGAAGGACAAGAAGGGTCAACGCGGTGTCTTCATCACCGATGCCGTCAGGATTGCCACCTCCATAGGACTGCCGGCGGAAAGCGTTAAATCGGTAACGGATTCTATCACCCGTGAGATCAATGGCAAACTCGCGCCGACTTTGGACCAGATCAGCGGCTCTCTGGACGACGTCCATTCACTTTCCAAATCAGCGCGGAAGTTGGTGGACGGCGGCCGGGAGGTGACCGCCCAGGCGCTCGGAGCCATCAAAGTTGCCGAGTCATTGCCGAATGATATCCTGACCTCCCTCCACGATTATTTCAGTCAGTTACATGATCCCACGGGCCAGGCACTGAGCGAACTCGGTCCGGACAAGCTCCGGGCCGCGCTCAAAAAAGCAGCGCTGGATGCGATCAAGGGATCCGACTTCGTCGCGCAGTTGGATGAAACGGTCCGCGACCTCGTTGAGCCTTTGCACGAGGAGTACGGCGTCATTTACGAACAAGTCTTCGGCGTACTGAATGACGTCGTCCGTTCGGCTCTGGAAGAACTCAGCAACCAGGTCGTCGACCATCTCAACGACGAAGCGGGTAAGATCAACCGTGCGGTGGGTAATTTTCGGGATGCTTTGGAACTCACGAAGGTGGAGGGTAGCGCTCACATTCTGGGAAATGTCCTCGATAACGCGCACCTGAACGCCACGCTGGGTCTCTCCGTCCCGGACAAGGTCAAGTTGAGCGGTGCCATCGATTTCAAGCGCCTGAGTGGCGATCAGCCCGTGCCTCCCTGCGTCAGCGGAGGAGCCGACGGGCGGCTGCAGATCAAAGTGACGGCACGCGGGGATGCCGGCCTCGGCGGCGGTCGCGCCGCGCACGCAGAACTGCACGGGCAATACACCATGACGGCCCAGGGCAAGCCGCTCGCCGTCTCCGGTGGCCTCTCCCTCGATGCCGATGTGCATGTGGATATCGTCACGTTGAAGACCGTTGACTTCGAATTTGTGGTGGGCGCGGGAGACAATTATGTCCGCGCGGAAGGCGCGGGGAGCATTCTCCTTTTCGATGTGAATACCAAGGCTTTCTTTGGCTGGACTTGCGACCCGAGTCTCGTCCAGTGGATCGACCCCCAGATTGATGCTCTCTTTAAGAAACTTGGGCGCCTGCCGGTCGACGCGGATAACCCCTTGATCGGCTATTATATGATGGGGGATGGGGACGTGCTGCTGAATCGGATTTTCGATATTCCCGATTCTGTTGTCTTGCTCAAGGCGGGCGGCGGTCAGGGCAGTTTCATCTTCTGTGATCCGAGTTTGAAATCGATCCTCCCGGGAATGCATACCCGCCTCTCCATCGGCGTGGGTCTGGGACTGCTCTCCGCCCAGGCGGAACTGGTCGCTCTGGGCGGTCTCGCTCCCATTTCCCTGACGCTTTCACCCACGGGTTTGCCCAATGACGCGGACAGCTTCCTCAAAGACCCCTTCAAGACACTGAAGGGCGCGGTGGCCGGCCGATTTTCTCCCAAGTTCAGCGCGGGGCCGGTCTCCTGGTCGAAGGATTTCGATTTCACGGCCTCCGGCACGTATATCCCGCCGCCGGTTGCGCCACCGCCAGGATTCTTCCTGGTGAGACAACTCGATTTCTAACGAATGATCACCGCCCGAGCCATTCGAGTATTTTGCGTTGCCCTGCTGCTGGGATTCCGAATCACCGGCACTGCGGACTCGTTGCCGCCCCTGCTGACCACCAGCGCGACCACCACACTCGACTCTGGTCGACGTCCCTGGGGTTACGTCATCCTGGGCGAGAACCGGCCGGGGTTGATCACCGGCCATCGCTTCGGGGTCTATTCCCGGCTCGGACCGGGCGATGCTTTCACCTCCCGGGGGCCGATTGCGCCGACGCAGGATCCCGTCGCCATCGGTGTCCTGCTCAGCCGGGGAGCGAGTCTGGGCGATAACCTCGGCGCGCTGGAAGCGCAGTTAACCTCACTGCCCGCGTGGCTGCTCACCACTCCCGGCCAACCTGCTGCCAACGCCCCCGTGCTGTCGCTCGCCCAGCGATTGGCGGCTCTGCAAGCTCGTGCGGCCGGGGACAGCCGGCTGGGCAGCCTCCTGGATCTCTACGGGCTTTCCCATCCGGCCGTGCGGCTGGTTCGCGGAACGGCCTGGGCCGGACGATTGGATGTGCCGTTGGGCATGGAAGTAGTGCTCGAACTCCGCGAAACCGACTCTGCCGGTCAGGAAATCGCCGTGATTGGACGAACGACCCTCCGCGCCGGACAGCCGGAACAGTTGCCCGCGCCCGGTCCGATCGCGGTGGTTCCCGATATCACGGGACGGTCCGATCGGGCGGTTCGACTGCGTTGGGCCACACCCGACGCCTTGCGACTGGCCGGCACACGCCACCAGGGCGATGTGGCCTGGCGCGTTTCCAGGGCGGTCGCCGAAGCCAGGGGTTTCGACAAGGTGCCGCCCGCTGCCAGCAGCCTCGACCAGTTGGCACTTAATAGTCCGGGGAATACCCTCCGCCTGGCTGGCCCCGTCTTTCCGACGAAGTTTTTCGATGCCCTGACCGTCACGGACTTCAACGCCGACCGGACCAACTCGTTCTTGCTGGATGATAATAATCGCCATGCCGTCGGCGGTGAACCCTTCGTTGAAGGTTCCCAATATTATTATTTTGTGGCCGCCGTCGACGCGCTGGGCCATCCCGGCGATCTATCGCGCGGGCTGCTCACGACGATGTGCCGACAGATCCCGCCGCCCGTGCCCTCGCATCTCAAAGTCACCGTTCAATGGAATGCGACCGACGGTCAGTATTGGGATATTTCATGGATCTCCAATCCGGCTGATGTTGGAACTCCGACCAGCGGCTACGAAATCTATCGCGGCAATGATTTTGCCCGTCTCACGGCCGCCCAACTTGGCAATCTGGACCTCGGTGCCAGTCCCATTGTGCCGGGAAATCCTACCGCCATTCAGCGCATCGCGGTGGTCCCGGATACCGGAGATCGGTCCGTCCAAACGTTGCATACGCGACTGGCGAGCGACGGTTCCTTTGGGAAAATGTGGTGGTTTGCCCTTCGGGCCGTGCATGCCGGTCCGCCCGACTGCGGCGATCTCCGTTCAGCCCTCAGCACTCCCGCCTTGAGTTCCCTGCATGACACGTCGACACCTGTATCACCGGACCGTGCGACCCAGCCCAAGCCGGTCACCGACTGCCTCCGGGTTGCCTGCATCGTCGACCGAGCACCGGCGCCCGAAGCGATTTCGAACAAACTCGATCCCTCGACCGCCTATTATGTCGCGCGTTGCCGCCGACGACCGGGACTGAGCGCGGCTCATTTCCGGGTCACCAATCAGGATACGGG
>JAYTHD010000338.1:0-3944 GCA_043732975.1 Verrucomicrobiota bacterium | reverse complement strand
CGCAAACCCGCCAGTTCAATCGGGGCTGATACGCTTTCCATGGACATACCTTATCCAAGACGGTAGGGGGCGCTCCAGCCCGCGCGCAAGGACCACCCCGCACAGACCACTGAGCCCGGGCAAATCCTCCGAATTCCAAGTGCCCCGTGCGTCGCAGCCGCTAGCATCGGCCGCATGAATTCAGTGCAGGTTTTGGTCACCGGTTCCGCCGGACGCGTGGGGGGCGCTGCCGCCCGGGAAATCCTGATGCGGGGCCACCGGGTGCGCGGTTTCGACCGGATCCCCAGTCCGCAACTCAACGATCAGGTCATCGGCACATTGGCCAATCGCGCCGACATCGATCGCGCCATGACCGGCGTCCACACATTGATTCATTTGGCCGCCACACCCGACGATGCTGATTTCCTCACCGAATTGCTCCCCAACAACCTCGCCGGCCTTTACCAGGTCCTGGAATCGGCGCGACTGGCCGGCGTGCGGCGCATTGTTCTGGCCAGCAGTGGCCAGATGAACTGGTGGCAGCAATTGCGCGGCCCCCATCCGGTAAAAACCACTGATCCCATTACGCCCCGCCACTGGTACGCGGCCACGAAGGCGTTCATGGAATCGATTGGCTACAGTTTCACCGAAGCCCACCAGATCAGCGTGATCGTCGCCCGGCTTGGCTGGTGCCCGCGGACCCCCGGCCAAGCCGATGAGATCGAGGCGTCGGACTGGGCGAAGGACGTGTATTTCAGCCCGGGTGATGTGGGCCGTTTCTTCGCCTGCTGTGTCGATGCGCCGGAGTCAGTCCGCTACGCCCTGGTCCACGCCACCAGCCGGCCCTATGAGATGTCGCGGACGGACCTGACGGCCGCCCGGGAAATCCTGGGTTTTGTGCCGCAGGAAACCTGGCCGCAAGGAATTGAAATCGTCCGCGGCGGTTGATGGCGGCGACCGGTGGCTGCTCTGGTTCCGCGAGGCTGCCAAGGAACCTGCTTTTGTCAGTCACGGACCGCGGGTCTCCGATCCGCAGCGCGACTCACAGAAAAGTCACCTGTCCCTTGGCGCATGTCCCTTGGCGCACGAACGCGGGTCACCGACCCGCGGTCCGGGCAGACAAAAGCGGCGGCGCTCACCAAAAGGTGGAGCGAGGCCGCCAACTTACCTCAGGTTCATTGGCACAATCAGAAACCTTCTTCGGGTTGTTGGAATCTACCGCTGATAGAAATCCGGCATCGACGACTGGGTCAGGCTACGAAGAAATCTGGAGCACGATCTTCCCGAATTGCCCGCCTTCCTCCATCCGATTGAAGGCGGCCAGACCGTCCTTCAATTCGTACTTATCGCTGATGACCGGATGAATGGCGTGCCGGGCACAATACGCCGTCATCATCTGAAATTCCGTCGGGCTGCCCATGGTCGTGCCCAGCAGGGACAGCTGTCGCCAAAACACCTTGCGCAAAGGGAAATCCGTGGGATTGCCGCGGGTGGCGCCAAAGAAAACCACGCGGCCACCCGTGGCGGCCAGGTCCAGAAGCTCGCCAAACCGGGGCCCGCCCGCGCTGTCGATGATCACATCGAAGGGGCCGTGGTGTTCGCCAAAATCCTTGATCCAGTCGGCCTTGGAATACAGCGCACCGGCCTTGGCGCCGAGCTCGTGGGCACGACGCAGTTTCTCCTCGCTGCTGGAGGTGACGCACGGAATCCCGCCCGCCGCCACGGCGAATTGCAAGGCGAACAAGGCGGTGCCGGCTCCGATCCCGGTGATCAGAATTTTTTCGTGGGACTTCAGGTGCGCACGACTGAAAACGGCGCGGAAGGCGGTCAAGCCCGCCAGCGGCAGCGCCGCCGCTTCCGCCCAACTCAGGTGCGACGGCTTGGGCGCGACCTGTGACACCGGCACGTGAATGTATTCCGCGAAAGTTCCGTCCTTTGGCAATCCCAGAATATTGAAGCGCGGTTCCTGCCCGCGCGGATCATGTCCCCAGTCAAACCCCGGGTTGATGATAACCTCCCGCTCCAACCAGGTGGCCTCCACGCCCGGTCCGACATCCACCACGACCCCGGCGCCGTCCGAACCCGGAATGACCGGGAACCGCAGTCCGGCGTATTGTCCGGTTTTGATCCAAAGATCCCGGTGATTGAGTGCGGCCGTGCGCAAGTGGACCACGACTTCCCCTGATCCCGCGTGCGGCGTCGGCACGTCGTCATAGATCAGTTCATTGATGCTGCGGAGGACCAAGGCTTTCATGAGCCGCCAGAATACTCATTCCCGTGAGCCACGCCAGCGCTTCAATCGCAAAGCATTGCCGACCACCAGCAGGTCACTCACCCCCATCGTCAGCGCGCAGATTATCGGGTGCAGCAATCCAACCGCGGCCAGGGGAACGGCGGCGAGATTGTAGACGACGGCCCAGCCGATATTCTGCCAGATCGTCCGCCGGGTGGCGCGGGCGATTTCCAGGGCTTCGATCACCGCCGCCAGATCCGGCCGCAAAAGCACGATATCCGCCGCCTCCCGAGCGACATCGGCCGCGCCGGCCACCGCCAGTCCCAAGTCGGCCTGCGCCAGCGCCGGACCGTCATTGAGACCGTCGCCCACAAACGCCACCCGTCGTCCCGCGGCCTGCCAGGATTGAATCAGCGTCGCCTTTCCCGCCGGCAACAACTGCCCCTGCGCCTGAATCTTGACCGTTCCCATCGCGGGCTGGCTCCGCACCAGATCGACCACCGCGTCCACCGCCGGCTGACGATCCCCGGACAAGACATGCAATGCCGCGGTCGTCGTGGTCGACGCCCCGTCCACCCGCTTTCCCCGATGCAATTCCCGCGCCAGTCGAGCCAACAAGGGTGCGGTATCCGGGCGAATCGGATCGGCCAGCGCGAAAATGCCCTTCAACTCCCCATCCACCGTCAGGCCCACCAGTGAAACCTCGGCCGGCAGCCCGGCCGAGAGCGCAGCCCAATCCGACGTCGTGGCCATCCCGTCGCCGATCAACCAGGGTCCGGCTCCTATTTGTACCCAGTGGTCCTGTCCATCGAAGGGCACCATCGCCCCGACACCGGCCGCCCGTTCCTCACGCCAATCCTTGATCTCCAACGTCACTTCACTCAATCCGGCCAGCGCGCGGCTGAGCGGATGTCGGGAGGATCGACTCAACGCCGCCGCGCATTCCTTCCATTGCTGCACCTTGGCGGGATCCTCCACCGTTGTGCGAAATTCCCGCACCGCCGGCCGCCCGAGCGTCAACGTACCCGTTTTATCAAACGCGATCGTATCAATCCGTCCCGCGGCCTCAAGGGCCACCGCGTCGCGAATCAGGATGCCGCGCCGGGCCGCCACACTGACCCCGGCGAGCAGGGCCATCGGTGTGGCCAATCCCAGCGCGCACGGACAGGCCACGATCAGCACCGCACAGAACACATAAAAGGCGGCCGCCCAAGTCCCCGCCGGCACATGCGACGCCCAGAGCCAGCCGCTCAGCGAATGTTGGAAGGCACGCGCCTGCTCCGGTTCCAATCCCCACCACGCCGCCGAAGCCAGGGCGATGAGCACCACGACCGGCACAAAAATGCTCGCGGCTTGGTCCGCCAGACGTTGGATGCCGGCGCGGCTGGATTGCGCCCGTTGCACCGCCGCCACGATCCCCGCCAGCGCCGTCGTCGCCCCCGTCGCCGTGACCCGCGCCCGGAGTCGTCCCGTTTGATTGAGTGTGCCAGCAAACAGGCGCGCCCCCACCGACTTCTCCACCGGCAGCGGTTCCCCCGTCAGCATGGATTCCGTCACCGCCGACTGGCCGTCGATGACCACCGCATCCACCGGCACCGAATCGCCCGGCGCCAGTTCCACCCAATCTCCCACCTGCAACGCGGCCAGGGGCACCGACTCCCCTTCCAACGCCCCCGGACCCACGACCTCGGACGGCTGATTGCCCTGACCGCTACCGCCACCGGTGGACGGG
>JAYTHD010000337.1:0-1874 GCA_043732975.1 Verrucomicrobiota bacterium | reverse complement strand
GGTGAAAGCGGAGACCCCGGACCAGGAGGTCGCGGCGACGGTCCGGTGGCTGGCGGATCATCGAGCGGTCGAGGAAATTCTCCCGCTCCTGACGCCGGAGCGGATCGGGCGGTCACCCGTTCTCGGGTTGGCCCAGATTCAGACGTTGATTGAAATCGGCCGGATGGAGGAGATCAAACAGGCCCTGGATGCCATGCCGACCAATACGCCGGCCCACCTGGCGCATTGCCTGCGCGCTTCGGCAGCGTTTGTGGAAGGCCACCCGGATCTGGTTGTGTTGCATTTGGAACAGGCGGCCGTGGCGGCGGGAAACCGGCCGGCGGACCACATGCTCATCGCCCGCTTCGCCGAGACCTTCAAGCAGCCGCGAATCGCCCTGGCCCGCTGGAGGTTTGTGGCGGAGAAGACCGGCGGCGGATTGGAATCGACCTTTCAGATCGTCCGCCTGGCCCGCCTCGCCGATGATCTGCCCGCCGCCCAGCCCGCCTTGGCGGCCCTCCGGAGTCAGATGGCGACCGACGCCAGTGCCGCGCTGGCGGCCGGATACGTCGAGGGATTGGTTGGGAAATTCCATCGGGAAATGCTGCCCCAACTTCGCCAGATCGTCGCCACGAATGCGCCGATGTCCTTTGCGAGTGCGGTGTTGGGATTGGCGGAATGGAAGTCGGGCGACGCCACCGCCGGCCTGCGCAGCATGGAATCGTCCGAGGTGGATTGGTCCAGCGCGGAACCGCGTTTCCAGGCGATTTATGCGGCGGTGCTGGGGGCGGCGGGACAACGGGAGGCGGCCCGGTTGGTGGCGCGCCGGGTCAAGGTGGACGGCTTGGCCCGGGAGGAACGGGCACTGATCGAACCGTGGTTGTAGTGCCGGCGAAGTTTCCCTGACGGGGGCGTCTCGCGGCGGCTCAACTGACCGTGCGCATGCGGATGCCTTCCACCGCGAGGTCGATGCCCGCGTTGTTGAGGACGTTGGTGACGATGATCACGGAGTCGCCGCTTTTAACAACTTCCTGGTCGCGCAGCGTGCCCAGGGCAATCGCCTCGGCAGCCTCCGCGGAGGCTCGCTCGAAGACCTGCACATGCGCCGTGACGGCGCGGCAAAGCGCCAGGCTGCGGGCGACGGCGGGGGAGTCCGTGAACGCATGGATGTGGCTCGCCCGCGGGCGCATCCAGGCCGCGTTGGCGGCAGTCCGGCCGCTGCGGGTGAAGACCAGTACGGCGGGCGCACGGAGGTCATCGGCAAGTTCCACGGCCCGCTTCACCAGCTTTTGCCGCGCCTCGGTCAAATCGGCACGCTCATGATACCCCGCGCCGCCGCTGCGCTCGATCCGGCGGGCAATGGTGTCCATGACCTCGACACAGCCCAGCGGGTATTTTCCGATGGTGGTCTCCCCGCTCAACATGATCGCATCCGCCTGTTCAAAGACGGCGTTGGCCACGTCGGTGATTTCCGCGCGGGTGGGCGTCGGGTTTTCAATCATGCTCTCCAGCATCTGCGTCGCGACAATCACCGGACGCCCGAATTGCTGACAGGTCTTCACGATGCGTCGCTGGATGATGGGCAATTCCTCGTAAGGGCACTCGATGCCCAGATCGCCGCGGGCCACCATCACGACGTCCGCGGCCCGGGCAATGGATTCAAAATGATCCACTGCGAACTGATGTTCAATTTTGGCGACGATCTGCGGAGGATGGATGTCGGGCAGCAGGGCGCGGAGTTGTTCGACGTCCCCAGGCTCGCGCACAAAACTCAGGGCGATGAAATCCACCTGCATTTCCAGGGCCAACGCGACGTCCAGTTTGTCCTTGTCGGTCAGGGCGGGCAGGGAAACGCGCACCCCGGGAAGATTGATATGGCGCCGGCTGCCAAACAG
>JAYTHD010000336.1:0-4393 GCA_043732975.1 Verrucomicrobiota bacterium | reverse complement strand
TTGGAAAGAAGCGGAAGGACGGCGCGCGGCCGATTCGCGGGGTGCCATTGCCGGGTATTACCGTGCTGCGGGATTTGCGGGTGGATGCGGTGGGGTGAGGGGGTGGTGGAAGCAGTGGAATCGCAAGCTATCCCTCAGCTTTTCACGAGAGAAATTCCGCAGACCCCATTGGGAATCGATTCCCGGGCACAAATCGCAATGATTGAACCCGACCGAAGCGTGCGGGCCGGCTATTCGGTGACCCTGTACCCTGATGTCACGGGAGAATCGGCCTCCGGAGGCGCGAAGCTACGGCAAATCAGGCAAAACAATGAGATGCAATCGTAAACCTCTATATAATAACAAACCTGTCACTTAGTAAACTTGTCGTCAGAGGGACTCAATGGGAGGAAAGCTATTCCACGGCATTGTCGTTTTCCGGCTCGGCGGGCGGGCGGTCGGGGAGAAACATGTAGACAAATCCGCCGACGGCGGACCAGGCGAGGTTGACCATGTAGCCCAGCAGCGAGAGTGAAAGCGCCTCGGCGTATTTGACCGCCGGAAAAGCGGCGACGGTGAGCAGGCTGACGAATAAACTTTCGCGCACGCCGAGGCCCGAGGGCGTGATCGGTAGCGCCGCCACGCAGACGACGGCCGGTACCACAAACCACAGGACGGCAGATGGCACCGGCAGATGCAAACCGTGGGCGAGCGCCAGAAAGGTGCCCACGATCGCCGCATTAATGACCATGGAATAGCCCATCACCACCGGTAGAAATCCGGGCGCCCGGCCAAAGGCTCGACAGGCGGCCAGGCCGCGAGTGACCACTGCTCCCCAGGGAAGTTTGCCCGCCCACCGGCTCAATCGGGAATCGTGAGTCAGGGCGTCCGTATATAGGCCGATGCCAATCGCGAACAGAGCGGCACCGAGCATGGCGACGAGGAGCAGGGCCACGGCGGCATAGCGTCGATAGGTGACGAAAAGTGTGACGCCAGGTTCCGGTTCACCCGCACGCCAGCACCAGGGCAGCATGAGCAGGGCAAAGAACAACAGCGCGGCCGTGCCGAGGAGCCGGTCGACGAACACGGTAATGGCCGCCTCGGCGCGCTTGTGGTGTGTGAGCTTGGCGGCGTACCAGGCCTTGACCACATCCCCGCCCGTCGATCCGAGCAGGAACGCGTTGAAGAAATGGGCCACCAGCGAGATGCGACAAACCTCCGGCACCGCCACGTCCAGACCTTGAGCCAGCAGTGCCCGGCGCCAGCGGAGCGCCCCGAGAAATATCGGGATCCCGCACAGTCCGAAGGCTCCCAACAAACTCAGCGCGTCGAGGCGACGGGCGGTGTCCCACAATCCAATCGGGCCGACTTTCCAGGCGAAGTGGCGCTGCTCCCAACGGCTCATGCCATTCCACGTGCCAGGTCTTTCCGCCAACTGCAGTTGGGCTTCGTTGCAAAAGATGACGTGAAAGATCACCCCCAACAGCAGTGTCGCCAGGGCAAAACGGATCCACGGACCCAGGCGCGTGCGATTCATTTCAGGAATCGGACGTCGCCGGCGTGCGGGAGCCCGGAATGCGCGGTCGATGGCAGCGGGCCAAGCCGGGAGATTCTCTTCCGTTCCGGGCGGCGGTTCTTCATTCCGGCCCCCAGACGCCGCGGATGAATTCGTAACCCTTCTTCACGTCGTCGACGGACACGTTCGGATTCAATTCGATCACTTTGATATGCTCCGGCGTCACAAAGGGAGCCAGCGCTGCGAAGTCAATCATGCCGGAACCGGGCGGGCAGTGGTCGATTCCCGGCGGGATGACGTCATGGATATGGCACCCGCCGAGGCGGGGAGCGAGCGACTCAAAGTGCATGCGGTGTTGGGCGATGAATCCCAGGTTCTCCTTGATCTGCGCATGTCCGCAATCATGCCAGTAGCGGACATTGGCCGGGAGTTCCGCGAGAAAAAAGGAGATGTCGTCGTCGAAGGGAATTTCCTCCACGGCTTCGCGATTTTCAATGCCGAGCAAGAGCCCCTTGCTGGCGGCCTGCTCGGCCAGCGGGCCGATCAGGTCCAAGGCCAGCTGCCGCGGACCTTCGCTTCGTTTGAGGCGCTTCTCCTCAACTTCCTGCACCAGCTTTTGATATTTCGGAGTGTCCTTCAGCCCCTTCTCGACGTATTCCTCCAGCTTTTGATTATAGTCCTTCAAATCGACGGCGCCGGAGTGGAGGACGATCAATTTGGCGCCCACCCGGTCGGCGAACTCGATGGTTTTGAGGGAATGTTTCCAGGCGTTCTCCCGTTCCCGCCGTTCCGAACTGGTGAATTTGAAAACGTTGGGGGCCGCGTAATTGATGCCCATGGGCAGCGGGCAGAAATTGTGCAGCGTGGAGATCTTGATCACCTGGGCCTGCACCGCCTCGAGAATACCCGGGACGAGGCTGATCCGGATGCCATGACTGAGTTCCGCGTATTCAAAGCCGAGATCGCGAATCTCCTGAAGCATGGCGCGGCCGTCGGTGTGGCGGTGGGAATTCCAGCAGGAAGAGAGTGAGTACATGAAGAGAAAGGAGGCGGTCGGTGGCGAACTCAGCGGCGCCGGGAGCTTCGTGAAAATCGTTGGATGGGCGACGATGAATCCAGCGCGAACCCGTAGAGTTTGGAGGCGCGGGCCGGAATGGGAGAGGAATCCACAAGGCTACGTCCGATCAACCGGACGGTTCGTCCAGTTGACCCAGTCAGGTACAGATCCATGCGCATCCCGCCAGAATGCAGGAAGTTGGGCAAAAAACAAAGGGAGGTTGCGGTTGGCACCGAGCCCGATATGACGTGGTCTTCGCTTTCCTTTGTTGCATGGTCAGGCTCATGGTTGGGCCGAATCGCTTGGTCATCCTGCTGAAGGCGCCACGGCCGGGTTTTGTAAAGACCCGGCTGGCGGCAGCGTTGGGTGTCGAGGCAGCGACCGCGGCCTATCGGGTCCTGGCGGAAAAACTCTTTCGCAATCTCGGCGATTATCCCGACGTGGAACTTCGGTACGCTCCCGACGATGCCGCCGCGGAATTGCGGGCGTGGCAACGACCCTGCTGGGTATTGGCCCCGCAAGGAGCGGGCGACTTGGGTGAACGATTGCACTGCGCGTTTGTTGACCATTTTGCCCGCGGCGCCCACAAGGTGATCGTCCTCGGAGCGGACTGTCCGGAGGTGACCCGTGACGATGTGGACGCGGCCTTCAAGGCGCTGGATGCGGCGGACGTGGTGCTGGGGCCCGCCTCGGACGGGGGCTATTGGTTGATCGGCCTGCGGGCGTCGCATCCGTGGATGTTTCGGGGAATCTGTTGGAGCACCAACTCCGTGTTGGCGGAGACGCTTGCCAAGGCTGCGGATTCCGGATTGTCGGTGGCCCGTCTGCGCGTGCTTTCGGATATCGACACGGTGGAGGATTGGCACGCGTGGCAGGGATCGCTTGAGGATCGTCGATAGCCGTGATCGGCGCTGCCGCAGTTGAGTCGCGTTGGAAAAGCAAGTCAACCGCAGCGGGGGCGGAGAAGCAACTTGCTCCAACACCATTGTCGACACACCGTGCGGGAAATGGAAAACCGGATCACAAATCGGGCTATTGG
This sequence comes from Verrucomicrobiota bacterium, assembly GCA_043732975.1. Classification (GTDB taxonomy): domain Bacteria; phylum Verrucomicrobiota; class Verrucomicrobiia; order Limisphaerales; family UBA9464; genus CANIZL01. The sequence continues at coordinate 802 of JAYTHD010000336.1, read as the reverse complement.
GGGCGGATGGAACCGCAGTTTCAATCCATGACGACCGTGCGATCGGCAATCCCCGGCGCTTCCTCGCGAGCCGGTGTTCCCCAAGTTTTCAGGTGCCCGGCGGTGATTGCCGAAATTCTGCGAGCAGCTTTTTATTTCGGGCGGTGGAGAATGCTTTTGAGTGTGTGGGCTGCCGCGGTGGCGCTGGGCGCCGGGGCCGCCGAGGCCAAAACAAAATCCTGGGTGGTGAATCCCGGCCCGGGCCGTCGCGCCGGATTTACCCGTCTGGCTTCGACGACCACCGGGCTGACCTTCACCAACCTTCTGGCGGGAGATGCCTTTCTGACGAATGCCGTCGCTCACAACGGTTCGGGGGTTGCCATCGGGGATGTGGATGGCGACGGCTGGCCGGATATTTATTTCTGCGGACTCCACGGGACGAACCAGCTGTACCGCAATCGGGGACAGTGGAAATTCGAGCGGATGGATATTGGCGCCGCCGCCTGCCTCGGCCAGATGTCCACCGGCGCCGCCTTTGCGGATGTGGATGGCGATGGTGACCTGGATCTGCTGGTCAATGGCATTGCGGCCGGGACGCGATTGTTCCTGAATGATGGACACGGACACTGGACCGAAAAGCTGGACTCCGGTCTGTCGCGCACCGCGACGGCCACGTCGATCGCACTGGCGGACATCGACGGGGACGGCGATCTGGATCTCTATTGCACCCACTATATCGATTTCATGCATCTGGTGGATCCGACGACGCAATTTGTCATGGGGCAAAAGGAAGGCCGCTGGATCGTAAGCAAGGTTAATGGCG
>JAYTHD010000335.1:0-7819 GCA_043732975.1 Verrucomicrobiota bacterium | reverse complement strand
CCGCGCCGGGTGGACAGCATCCGGATGCGTCCCATCAGGAGCGCAAACAGGGTCAGCACGGACACCTGCGAGGTAAATGCCTTGGTCGACGCCACCCCGATTTCCGGTCCGGCGTGCAGATAGATGCCGCCGTCCGATTCCCGCGCGATGGTACTGCCCACCACATTACAAATGGACAGTACCCGGTGTCCGCGGCGCCTCGCTTCGCGCAGGCCGGCCAGGGTGTCCGCAGTCTCGCCCGATTGGGTGATGACCAGGACCAGTGTGTGCTTTTCGATCGGCGCGTTGCGATAGCGGAACTCGCTCGCGTATTCCACTTCCACCGGGATATGGGCGAATTCCTCCAAAAGATATTCCCCCACCAACGCGGCGTGCCAGCTGGTCCCGCACGCGGTGATCACCACCTGATCGACTGCCCGCAACTCGGCTGTTGTCATGTTCAGTCCGCCGAATTTCGCGGTACCTTCGTCCCAATCGAGACGGCCCCGCAGCGCGTTCTCCACCGAGCGCGGTTGCTCATAGATTTCCTTGAGCATGTAGTGCGGGAAATTACCGCGATCCGCCGCTTCGGCAGCATACTCGATCTGGCTGATCTGAACCTTCGCCGTGTCCGTGCCCAGATTGATCACGTCAAACCCTTCGGGGGTCAGGGTGGCGACGTCGTAGTCGTTCAGATAAACCACCTGCCGGGTGTGCGAAACCACCGCGTTCGCATCGCTCGTCAGCAGATTTTCACCGTCGCCGACGCCGATGATCAATGGCGACCCGCGCCGGGCGCCCACCATCACGTTGGGATGATCCGAGCAGATCACCCCGATGCCATAGGTGCCGATCACTTCGCGCAATGCCGCGGCCACGGCGCGGGTGAGCGGATGGGGTTCGAGCTTGTAAGGTGGCTGTGCGACGCCCACGCCGGCCTGAATCCGGTCGTAATGCTCGCCGATCAAATGCGCCAGGACTTCGGTATCGGTCGTGGATTGAAAGACGTGGCCGGCCTTCAACATCCGGTCCTTGATGCGATCGTAATTCTCGATCACGCCGTTGTGCACCACCGCGATGCGGCCGCTCGCGTCCAGGTGCGGATGGGAGTTCTCATCGGTCGGCGGGCCGTGCGTGGCCCAGCGGGTGTGGCCGATGCCAACCACGCCGGTGAGCGGGGAACTTTCCAACAGGCGCGCCAGGCCTTCGTCGATCTTCCCCTTGCGTTTGCGGACCTCCAGGCCGTCCGCGGACAACTCGCAGATCCCGGCACTGTCGTAGCCACGATATTCCAACCGCCGCAGACCTTGGAGAATGATCGGGCCGGCCTGTCGTTTACCAATGTAACCTACAATTCCACACATAAAAAAGACGCACACCGGCACACGGGGTCGGATTCCCATCGGTTGGTGTGGCCGGTTGTGGCGCTGGGACCGTATAAACACCCATGGCCGGATCGCAAGCAAGGATTTCGCCATCAGGGGGGCTTGTCCGCCAGGCTTCCGGTCGGAAAGGCGCCTCGTGATCGATGGACTTCCCCTGTACAAGGGACCCCGGTTCTGGCGGGAGGCGCGTCAGCCTTTTGGTCACCCTCAACATTGCTTGTCATCATCTCAACAATTTGCGGGGAGCGACGAAGGGAGGCCTGTGGTAAAATCGCCGGAAGTTGCCAGTGACGTCCGTGGCCACGACGCCTTTCTGGGGATCCGGATTGTTACTGGCAAAGTGCTATTTTCCTAATGAAAACCAATATTTGGCTGCGCTGTTGGGTGATCGGCTTGCTTGGGGGCGTCCTGCCGGTTCAAGGGTCGCCTTTGGGTTCCGTGCTGGCGTGGGGTGACAACAGCGACGGCCAATCGAGTGTGCCGTCGTCGGTCACTCGCGGAGTGGCGGAGGTCGCCGCGGGTTACGCGTTCTCCGTGGCCCTGCGTGATGATGGCTCGGTGCGGGCCTGGGGTTATAACTATTCGAGTCAGACCAATGTCCCGCTGGCCGCCCAGAGTGGCGTCAAGGCCATCGCGGCGGGCGCCGGCCATACCGTGGCCTTGAAGACGGAGGGATCCGTCCTGGCCTGGGGAGCCAACGGCAGCGGTCAAACTTCTGTTCCGCTGGCGGCCCAAAGTGGAGTGTCCGCAATCGCCGCCGGAGACCTTCACACGGTGGCCTTGCTGACGAATGGCGCCGTCCTGGCGTGGGGGGACAACACTTCCGGTCAAACGACCGTGCCGGCGAATGCCCAGGCAGGCGTGATTGCGATTGCCGCCGGCGGCGATCACACGGTGGCCTTGAAGCCGGGCGGCGCGGTGCTGTGCTGGGGCGCCAATGATTTTGGGCAGACGACTGTGCCGGTGGAGGCCGGCAGCGGGGTGATTTCGATTGCGGCCGGCCTGCGGCATACCTTGGCTCTGAAATCGGATGGCTCGGTGATCGCGTGGGGGTCCAACCTGCATGGCGAGAGGGAGGTGCCCGAAACCGCGCGGAGCGGCGTAAAGGCCATTGCTGCCGGCGAGTTTCATTCGGTGGCGCTTAAGGCGGATGGCTCCGTGGTGGCGTGGGGATGGAATTATTATGGGCAAACCGATGTGCCGGCCGCAGCGCTGAACAATGTGACCGCGATCGCCGCGGGTGGCAGCCACACGGTGGCCTTGGTAACGGCCACCGCGCCTACAATCGCCACGATCACCACAATACCGACCGGCACCGTCGTCGCGGTGGGGCAGGGGCTGAGTCTGTCCGTGACGGCCACCGGATATCCCTTGAACTATCAGTGGCGTCAGGAGGGCGTGGATATCCCTGGGGCAACGGGAGGCAGCTATAACCTGAAGGCAATCGTTGCCCGGCAGGCGGGCCGCTACACGGTGGTGGTGGGCAATTTTATAGGAAGTGTGACCAGTGCCCCGCCCGCCGTCGTGACCGTGAATCCGGCGGTGCCAGGTTCGATGATCGGATGGGGCGTCAGCGAGCCCGCGCAGCCCGCGATTCCGTCGACTGCTCAGGGAGGCGTCGTTTCCCTCGCTGCGGGTCCGAACTTCTTTCTGGCGTTGACGGCGACGGGCGAGGTTCTGGCCTGGGGTGATAATCAAGACGGACTAACGGCGCCGCCTCCGGAGGCTCAGCGCGGAGTGGTGGCGATCTCCGCGGGGGGTACTCACGCTGTGGCGTTGAAGCGAGACGGTTCTGTGGTGGCTTGGGGAAACAACGCCTATGGCCAGACCAACGTGCCCGGTTTCGCCGCCACGCAAGTGACAGCCATCGCTGCCGGCAATTGGCGCACCGTGGTCTTGAAGGCCAATGGTTCCGTGGTGGCGTGGGGGGAGAACCTATACGGCGCCGCGACCGTCCCGGATGAAGCTCGATATGGGGTGATGGCAATCGCCGCGGGCGGAGGACACTCGATGGCGTTGAAGACGGATGGTTCGGTTCTGGCGTGGGGGGATCACAAATACGGGGCAACGACCGTTCCTTTGGCGGCGCTTTCCGGGGTTCGGGCCATTGCTGCGGGCCATACGCACTCGGTGGCCCTGAAAACGGATGGCAGCGTGTTGGCTTGGGGCGGCCTTGGATTCGGTATTACCAGCGTGCCCCCCGCCGCCCAAAGTGGTGTCGTCGCCATTGCCGCAGGAAAGCTGCACACGGTGGCCTTGAAACAGGATGGCTCCGTCGTGGCCTGGGGCGCTGACACCGACGGCCCGTCCCGTGTTCCCGAAGTGGCCCTGGCGGGAGTGACGGCCATCGCCGCGGGGGGCGATCACACCCTCGCTCTTTTGGCGATGCCCGTCGTCCTGCAGTCTTGGTACAATGAAAAAGGACAGTTCGTGGCCTGGCCCGCCCGTTTGCCGGACTTTGTCCTCCAGTCGACCCACGCTTTGAACCCCGCGGTCTGGATCCCACGAGAGGCGACGCCCATGCCGCTGGGCGTCTTTGTGGCGGTGACCAACGATCTCGCGATCGATCACCAGTTCTTTAGGCTGCGCAGGCCGTAACCGGGTGTGGATGGGTCGAAGGTGGCAGGACCAGCGAAATTGCGCGTGAGACGCCTTGCCATCCCCGATCAAAAGTTCTGAGGTCCAAGGTCCCCGAAGGATGCGTCTTACCGTGTTGACGAGCCGGGCTCATGCGCGAGGCTTTTTGAAGCACTCTCCGAAATCATGCCTCAATTCGGCTTCCCCTTCGTCGTCCGAACGGTGTTGACGGTGGCCCAAAGTCGTGAGGACGCCGCGACCGGGACGCCAATTTTTTCCCATTTCCACGCAACGTGAAAACTCAATATCCAGCTGCAGTTTCCCCGCGGCTCCCGGTCTTGCCGTCGACGATCTCCGCTGACCGCCATCCTCGCCGCGCGGCCTTCACCCTGATCGAGCTTTTGGTGGTGATTGCGATCATCGCCATTCTGGCCTCCCTGCTCCTGCCCGCGCTGGCCACGGCGAAGGAAAAAGCCCGCCGGACCTCCTGCCAAAGCGGCCTGCGACAACTGGGATTGGCGCTCCATTTGTATGCGGGCGACAACAATGATCGCCTCCCGCAGGGTTATCGGGACAATGGCGACTCCCATACCATTTGGATTGCAACCAATACCTTTAATGCCATCCGCAAATATTCGGCGACGAATATGAGCACCTGCCCCAGCCTGGCCGGAACTTTTCAATATTATCAGGCACCGTATGGTTGGGTCATTGGGTATAGTTATAACGGCGGCCATCGCAAACCCTGGGCGGGCGAACCCAACCCGTGGGATTCCCCCCAGAAACTTACGGATGATCCCGGGCTGTCGTTGGCGGCAGATCTCAATGCCTGGGCGGAAGGGGCCTGGGTGATTGCCCCCCACTGTGCCCGGGGCGCTGCTCGACGGGGCCGTGACCTGTTGATACCCGTGACCAAGACCACCACATCCAAAGACATGGGCGCCGCCGGCGGCAATGTGCTTCTGGTCGACGGCTCCGTTCCGTGGAGAAATCTGCGCAACATGACCAACCATTGGGCCTCTCCAGGCGGCGTTTATTGGAATATGTGGTAGCAGCGCCAGCTAAGGCGCCGTCAGCGTCGTGGAGTGCGTGTGACGGAGTCGGCGAAGTCACCGCTTTTGGATTTGCACGTACCCGGACAAACCGACCCTCAACGATTAGAGGTGGGCTCCCGACGAGGCCTGTCTTGGGCAGGCGACGGCTGGCTCGCGGAGACTCTCGCCCACCGGTTTTTGTGGCCGGAGGCCAGCATGGAAGGTGGTACGAGAGTCCGCGCGAGTCTCCCTTCGGTCCCAACGCGGCTGCCTCGCGGAGACTCTCGCCCCACCGGTTCGCTGGCCGGAGGCCAGCATGGAAGGTGGAGCGAGGCTCTGACGAGCTAGTGCCGACTATCACGGACGGAAGACGAGGATACATTCCAAGCTCTACCGGCGCCACGAGGCGCCATCGAATGCACGTGGGACGAAGTTGCCAAGGTGATCGCTTTGGATTCGAACCGTTAAACGGAATGATCAGGACCTTTTGGAACCCTTTTGAAAGTGGTGCGCGGGGCGGGAATTGAACCCACAACCTTCGGCTTCGGAGACCGACGCTCTATCCAATTGAGCTACCCGCGCAAACCAACGACGGCGACCATCGTAGAGAATCGACCCGCCGGGGCAAAGGGAAACAGTCTCTTAAACCAGCCGGAGATCCGCGATGCATTCGACGTGTTGCGTCTGGGGAAACATGTCCAGCGGCTGCACTTGAATGAGCCGGTACCGGTTCTCCGCGCACAGCGCCTTGAGATCGCGCGCCAGGGTGGCCGGATGACAGCTGACATACAGGATCTGGGCCGGACCGGTTTTTCGCAGGACCGCCAGGCTGCCAGGTCGGCAGCCCACGCGTGGCGGGTCCAGCAGCACGGTGGTGCGCAATGGATCCAGTTGGGCCAGCAGCGAGGGCAGGAGCAGATCGGCGTCGCCGGCCACGTAACTGCCATTGACCACACCGCGCCGCACCATGTTGGCTCGCGCGGCGCGGATGGCGGGGGCGTCGAGTTCGACTCCGATGAAGGAATCGACGGCCTCGGCCAGTTCAATGCTGAAGAAACCCACGCCGCAGTAGGTGTCGAGCAAATGGCGGGTGCCGGCGGAGCGAAGCCGTTCACGGACGGCCTGGATCAGCGCGGGCAGGACGAAGAAGTTGTTCTGGAAAAATGAATGCTCCGGCACGTCCCAACCCTCCGGCGGAATGCGCAGCAGGGTTTTTATTCCACCCTTGGGGGGCGGGTTCTGGCGCCAATGGGTGAGTGCGACGTTGAGGGCGGGTTCGGCAATCGCGCAGGATTCCAGGTCGCAGACGTAGCCGCAGTCCGCCCGCACAAATCCCAGGTCCAACTTCTGGGCCGGCTTGTTCCACTGGCTTCGCACGAGAATTCGATTCCGGTAACCGTACGGTTGGGGGCAGGGGATGACGGGTTGGATCAGCGCGGTCGCGAATCCGCCGACCCGCTGGAAAAGGTCGGCGATTTGTTTGTGCTTCCAACGCAACTGGGCCGTGTATTCCAGATGCTGGTATTGGCAGCCGCCGCATTCGCCGAAGTAGCGGCACTGGGGTTCCACCCGCTCGGGAGCCGCCGTGATCAGGTGGGCGAGAATTCCCCGGGCGAAATTCTTCTTCACTTCGGTGAGTTTCACCTCCACGACCTCACCGGGAATTGTGAAGGGGACAAACACCACCAGTTCCTCCACCCGGCCCACGCCTTCGCCACCGAAGGCCAGATCGTGAATCGTCAGCGTGAGTCGGTCGCCCACCTTGACCGGCATGGTCCCCGGGCGCGACGCCACGGCCGCCGTTTCTTCACCCTTTGTGTCCAAAGTCATTGCTCAAGTCCCACCCAAAAATCCCCAAATAAAAAGCCGGCGCGTGATCAAGAAAGCTTGTCACGCACCGGCCAGACCATGGGGCCCCGGCGCCGCCTTTTGCAAGGGTTGTCCGGTGTTTGATGCCGCCCGATGAATTTCAGGCCGCAGATGCCGCAGCTCGCGATCAGGTCATTGAGTGGAACTGGTGATGGGAATCTTGAAGAAACAGGTCCACGAGCCGATCGTGCCGCCGGAGGCGCCCACGGAGACCCGCTGTCCCTTGTACCATTCGACGTGCCCATCCTCGAACGCGAAGTTTCCGCCATCGGGAGCCCCCCGGTTTCCGCGATGCACGGCGGTCAGGACGTTCTTGCCCTCGAAGTCCGTGGTCCAGGTGAGTTTCGCGTCGTAGATGTTGGTGCTGGATCCCAGGCCCTGCAGGCGGTCCACCAGAATCGGCGCTCCGGAGAATTCACCACCGAGACGGGTGCGGTAGAACCAATTGCCGGTGCCCTTCTCGAAGCTGGAGACGTCGCCATCGGTGGATTTGCGGCCGGAGATGTAGAAATAGCCCATCAGTTGCTGTCCGGTGTCGGAGGAAATCATGCTGGATTCGGCGGCGCGATGCCAGTTGTCGGTCGGACAGAACAGGACGTCGTTCGCTGCGCGCGGCGAGCCTTTGACCGTCCGCCGGTTGCGGATGAGATAGTTGTTCCAGAAATTGCTCATCTTTGGATCCATCCAGCTCAATCCGACGCCGCCGCTGTTGTCGGGAAACGCGTTGTTGGCATCCCCGGCGTACATGTTGATGGCCATGGCCCACTGCTTGCAGTTGCTGACGCAGAGGGATTTTTGGGCGTTGGATTTTGCCTTGGCCAGGGCCGGCAGGAGCATGCCGGCGAGAATGGCGATGATGGCGATGACGACGAGCAGTTGTAACGCTTCGCGTGATTTCGTGAGGGGAGAGGCAGACGCTGGCTGATTGATCTGTGGACGAAGTTCCGTGGAGGCCGGATCAATTTGCCATTGTTC
>JAYTHD010000334.1:0-6011 GCA_043732975.1 Verrucomicrobiota bacterium | reverse complement strand
GGAACTGGCGACCCGGAGGCGATCTGGCTCGACAGCGATCTGATCCTGACCCGTGATCCCCGGAAACTGTTTGCCCGGCATGGGCCCGAAGCGCTTTGGTTGGCGCAGGAAATGGTAAGTTCGGCGAATCAGGGAACCGCCGTCCGGACGCGTGGTTGGGGATGGCCCGTGGCCCGCGAATGGCCGATCTCGCTGAACTCCTGTGTAATTCGGGTGACGGGGACGCACCGGGCGCTCCTGCAACGCTGGCACGAAAAATTGAACGATCCCACCTATGGCCACTGGCAAGCGCGTCCCTTTGCCGAGCGGCCGCCGGCGTTCTTGAGTGATCAGGATGTTCTGGCGGCCTTGCTGGGCACCGCTGAATTTAAGGATTTTCCGGTGCGAGCATTGCGCAGCGGTCGTGAAATCATCCACTCCGGTGGTGCCCGCGCACAGCCGCTCGGTGAACGACTCGCGGGCCTGTTCCATCCGATCCCCACCTTTCTCCACGGCGGCGGACACAAGCCATGGATCGTTCTGGGTCCGGAGCGCGATCTCCCGGGCTTTTTCTTCCGTTTCCGCCGTCTCTTGCAGGAAACGTCACCCTACGTTGCCGCCGCCAAGGGACTGCGAAACGAGGTCGGCATCGAATGTCCGTGGCTGGATTTTCGCTCGCCCCTGGGAGTGCTCGGTCGGGCGGCCGGACTGGGCCATTATGGATTGCGCGGCCTCCCTTACGCGGCGATCGGTACTTTTCTGATGTGGCTCCATCGTTTTCGCCGGTAGCGCGGTGCGGCTGCCATATCTACCGCTGACGATGCCACTCGGGACGCGCATAGCGCGATTCCATTAATGTTTGGACCGACGTGACGGGGAGCGTCCTGCCGCCGGCGCCGGCGCTCCACGTCTTCGCCAAGCCGTGTTGGATCTCCCGGCTTTTCAAGCCCGTGTTCGCCACAAAATCCAGATGGCTCCGGCCGGCCCGATACTCCGGAGCCCAGGAAGGGGTTCGCAGGAGGCGGCCAATCAAGGGTAGGTCGAATTGGAGCAGAACCGTCCCGTGGAAAAGGAGCGCCCGCCGTTTTCGCCGTTGGGCGTTGCCAGAGAATTTCAACTCCCGGCCGTCGCGCACCAGGGCGAGATCCGTGTGTCCACGCACGACCACGGGCACGTCGAGGAGCGTCGAAAGCGCCGCTCGCTGCCGCTCCATGATCCATTGGTTGGTACCGGCAATCGTCGTCAGTGGGCCAGCCTCCGGAATCCGGAGGACGAGACCGTAGTTCAAACACCCCGGTCCCTGAACCACGGCACCGCCTCCGCTGCAACGGCGCAAGACCGGTATCCCCAAGGTCTCGCAATCGGTAATCCGGGCTTCCTTTTCCACATTCTGACCGTAGCCCACCACAACAAACGGGGTGGGAGATTCCCAGAACCAGAGCGCTTCACCGGCCCCGGAGTCGATGTCGTTCGCCTGGACGGCTTCGGCCGCATCCAAAATCGCCTCATCCCAGGCGAGCCATTCCGGCGGGTTGGCCACGACTGGCAATTCAATCCAATCCACGGGCCGAGCATGGCGGACGACCTCGGCCAAGTCGCACGGAAGTTCATCCAACACTTGGCACGCCGGGTCCCTAGCCTAAGTTCAGCGCCTGTGTTGAATACATCTTCCAACCCCGGCAACGGGAACGGCAATGATAAGGGCGACGATGTCGGCAATGAATCGGGTCGGGGAAATCGCCCGGCGGATTCTTCCGCGGCGGCGCGGGGTGGCCATCGTCCGGTGCCGGCTCGACCCACGGCGGAACTGGATCGCTGGTCCGGTTCCTTGGCCGACATGGCGCACCTCGTGCTGGCGGGAAAATCGGTAGAACAGAAGAAGATTGTGATCAGCGAATTCATCCGGGAACTGCAGGCGCGGGGTGACATGGTTCCGGATGTAACGACGACGCCGTATTTGAACACGATCGCGGTGGATGAACAGCCGGATTACCCCGGGGATCTCGAGATGGAGCGCTTGATCCGGGCGCATGTTCGCTGGAACGCCATGGCAATGGTGGTCAAAGCCAACAAGTCCACCAATGTCGGCGGGCACATCGCCACCTTTGCCTCCCTCGCCACTCTCTATGAGGTCGGCTTCAACCACTTTTTCCGCGGCGGGGCGGACGGCACGCCGCAGGACCTGATCTATTATCAGGGCCACGCCTCCCCGGGAAATTATGCCCGGGCCTATATGGAATACCGGCTCAGTGATGAGCACCTGACCAATTTTCGGCAGGAACTGCGCAGTCATCCCGGGCTGAGTTCCTACCCGCATCCCTACCTGATGCCGGAGTTCTGGCTGTTTCCAACCGTGTCCATGGGCCTGGGTCCGATCCATTCCATCTATCAGGCCCGCTTCAGCCGCTATCTCCAGGCGCGGGCCCTGACCAAAACCGACCCGTTTGTGTGGGCCTTCATCGGGGACGGCGAATCCGATGAACCGGAAACCCACGGGGCCATCGGCGTCGCCGGACGCGAGGGTCTGGACAACCTCGTCTGGGTCATCAACTGCAATCTCCAGCGGCTCGACGGACCGGTGCGCGGCAACGGCAAGGTCATCCAGGATCTCGAAGGACAATTCCGCGGCGCGGGTTGGAACGTCATCAAGGTGATTTGGGGCAGTAATTGGGATGACTTGCTGGCCAAGGACAAAACCGGCCTGCTGATCCGCCGCATGGACGAAGTCGTCGACGGTGAGTATCAAAAATACGTTGTGGAGACCGGCGCCTATATCCGGAAACATTTCTTCGGCAAATATCCGGAGCTGCTGAGTCTGGTGGATCATCTGACCGACGAACAATTGCAGCGCTTGACCCGGGGTGGACATGATCCCAAGAAGGTCTATGCGGCGTATGTCCGGGCGACGGCCCGCAACGGACGGCCGACGGTCATTCTGGCCAAGACCGTCAAAGGCTATGGCATGGGCGACGCTGGCGAGGGTCGCAACCCGAGCCATCAACAAAAGAAACTGGAGGAGCGCAATCTGCGCGAATTCCGGCAACGTTTCTCCATCCCGCTGGACGACGATGTCATTGCGGATCTGCCCTTTTATCGCCCCGCGAAGGACAGCGCGGAGATGCAGTATCTTTTCGCCCGACGCGAAGCCCTGAACGGCTTCAATCCCGTCCGGAAGGATCCCAAGATCCGCCTGGAAACACCGCCCTATACCGCATTCCGCGCGCTGATCCAGGTGATGACGAACACCTCGACCACCATGGTCTATACGCGCTTGCTGAGTCAGTTGCTCCGCGATCCCAACATCGGTCGGTATGTCGTCCCCATTGTGCCCGATGAGGCCCGAACATTTGGTATGGAAGGTCTCTTCAAGCAAGTGGGCATCTACAGCTCCAAGGGACAACTTTACGACCCCGTCGATCAGAGCGAGATGACCCCTTACATCGAAAAGGTGGACGGCCAGTTGTTGGAGGAGGGGATTAATGAAGCCGGTTCGATGGCGGATTTTGTCGCCGCGGGAACGGCCCATGTCACCTACGGGGTGCCGACCATTCCTTTCTATATCTATTATTCGATGTTCGGCTTCCAACGCGTGGGGGATCAGATCTGGCTGGCCGGTGACAGCCGGTGTCGCGGTTTCATGGTGGGGGCCACTTCCGGACGGACGACCCTGAACGGCGAAGGCCTGCAACATCAGGATGCGCACAGTCACCTGGCGGCCACCACGGTACCCAATCTGATGAGCTATGAGCCGGCCTTCGCTTATGAACTGGCGGTCATCGTGTCGGACGGTCTCAAGCGGATGTATGCGGACGGGGAGGACATTTTTTATTACCTGAGCGTTCACAATGAGAACTATGACCACCCGGCGATCCCCGAGGATCCGGCGGTCGTCGACGGAATTCTCAAGGGCATGTATAAATGCAAGCCCGGCAAGGAAGGACTTCCGCACACCATTCAACTGATTGGTTCGGGCGCGATTCTGCAGCAGGCGCTCAAGGCCCAGGTCCTCCTGGAGAAATACGGCGTCCGGGCGGATGTCTGGAGCGCGACCAGTTTCAAACGGCTCCGCTCCGACGCCCAGGCCGCGCAACGGTGGAACCGTTTGCATCCGACCGAAGCGCCGCGGGTCAGTTATCTCGAGGAGGTCGTCGCCAAGGAGAAGGGTCCCTGGGTGGCGGTCAGCGACAACCTGAAGCTGGTGGCCGATCAGATTGCCCCGTGGATTCCGGGCGGGTTGACGACGCTGGGGTGCGACGGGTTTGGCCGGAGCGAAGTGCGTGAACTGTTGCGCCGCTTTTTTGAGATCGACGGAGAATGCACGGCCATCGCCGCCCTGCACACACTCGCGCAACGCGGCGAGATCCCCCGGCAGCAAGTGGCGGATGCCATCCTGGAATTGGGCGTGGACCCGGAGAAATCCTACGGTATCTGCGTGTGAAGCGTCCGCCGGATGCCGGGCTGTTGGTCGTGTTTGAGGGCATCGATGGTGCCGGCAAAAGCACGCAAATCCGTGGCTTGGCGGCGCGTCTCGCCGCCGACCAAGTGCCCCATGTGATGAGCCGGGAACCGACCGACGGGCCCCACGGACGCCGGTTGCGCGCGTCGGCGACGCTCGGACGGCTGCCGCCCGAGTTGGAACTGGTGACTTTTCTGGCGGATCGTCAGGAGCACGTCGACGCGCTCATCCTGCCGGCACTCGCGGCGGGCAAGGTGGTCGTCCTGGATCGCTACTATTTTTCGACGGCCGCCTATCAGGGTGCCCGCGGTTTTGACTGGCGGGACATCCTCCGGCGTAACGAGGCCTTTGCTCCGGAGCCCGACGTGGTGTTCTGGTTCGACCTGTCTCCGGAGGCGAGTCAACAGCGCATCGGTGGGCGTGGGGAAGCGGTCACGGCGTTTGAGCAGTTGGAATCGTTGCGCCAGGTGGCGGATATCTACGCCGCGATCGCGAAGACCCGGCCATTTGTCCATCGCCTGGATGCCACCCGGCCGGCAGCGGATCTTATCGAAGAAATTTGGGAGCTCGTGATCCGTCGGAGATGGGAACGTCGGACGCCCACCAACGCTGCGACGACCGTTCCTTCGCTGTCCAACCCCCGGATTGCCGGCTAGCCTGTTCAAATGTCTTCGGTTCGTGTCCGCTTTGCGCCGTCGCCGACGGGATACCTCCACATTGGCGGGGCCCGGACGGCCTTGTTCAACTGGCTCTATGCCCGGCACCATGGGGGCAGCTTTCTCCTGCGCATGGAAGATACCGACACGGCGCGGAATTCGCAGGAAGCCATCGATGTCATACTCCAAGGATTGCGCTGGCTGGGAATGGATTGGGACGAAGGTCCGGTGACCGGCGATCCGGCGGGCCCGAGCCTGGGGACGCATGGACCGTATTTCCAGAGTCAACGCGGGGCTCACTATCAACGGCGGATTCAGGAATTACGCGACAAGGGCTTCGCCTATGATCGCGACGGCGCCGTGTTTTTCCGCATGAGCCGGGAGCCGATCACCATTCCCGACCTGATTGTGGGCGACGTTCATCGTCCATTGACGGATCGGGAGGAACAGGATCCGGACTGGGTATTGGTCCGCAGTGATGGCGGGCCGGTGTTTCATTTGGTGAACGTAGTGGACGATCTGGAGATGGGCATCACCCACGTGATCCGCGGCGAGGACCATCTGACCAACACGGCGAAGCACATCGCACTCTTTCGGGCCTTCGGTGCGCCGCCGCCGCTGTACGGCCATATTCCGCTGATCCTGAATCCCGATGGCTCGAAAATGAGCAAACGGGATCGCGGCGCGCACGTGACCAACTACCAGACCGAGGGCTTCACGCCGGAGGCCGTGGTCAACTATCTGGCGCTGCTCGGTTGGTCGTCGCCCGACGGGAAGGAGATCCTGAGCGTGGCGGAACTGATTTCCCGGTTTGATCTCAACCGGGTGCACCGGAGTCCGGCCAAGTTTGACGCCAAAAAACTGGAGGCGATCCACTTCGAGCACACGCGGGCGATGGAGCCGGCACGATTCACTCAGTT
>JAYTHD010000333.1:0-6459 GCA_043732975.1 Verrucomicrobiota bacterium | reverse complement strand
TCCGTCAGGGCCGCCCGGTAGGCGGCGAAATCTTCCCTTTGGGAATGAACCACCAGAAGCAATTGGTTGGCCAGATCCTGCAACTCGGGGTCCTTCCGCGCCTCCTGCAACTCGATGCGCCCCGCACCGGCACCACTGGCAGGCCCCCATTCCATGGCCCACGCCGCGTGGCGCAGTCGGGAGGGCGGATCCTGCGCCAGAAGTCGGCCGTATTTTTCCCATAACCGGGCAAACTCCGTCATGTTATGACTGTCAAAAGCCGTGGCCACCACCGCGGCCGCCGTGGCCGGTCCCAAGTTTGTCTTTCCAGCAGGAATGAACGGAGAGAGGTAGCGATGGATGCTCTTCGCCAAAAAATACCGCGCCACCAGATCCAAATCCGTCAGATTGGTATGCGTCAACCGAAGCAGGTGCACCGCACGAAAATACCCCAGGCCGAGTCGATCCCGGTTGGGCTTTCTATCCAGCAGCAACGTCTGCAAGGATCCTCTGGGGATGCTCTCGTCTCCGGGGTTGTTCTCTTCGGCCAGGGACCAGGCATCAATGGCCCCATCCAGATTGCCGGCGGCGACATACTTGGCAGCCTTCCGTTTGAGCTGCCATGCCTGGGCCAAATCCAAGCCACTGGCTTTCAGTCGGGGGACAAAATCGGGGGGCGTCACGACCCAGACCTTCGGCAGGAGCAATCCCAAGGTGGCCCCTCCAGCCAGAATTCCAATCAGAAACACGCGGAACCACAGATCGTGAAAGAGAAACAAAAAAGTACGACTTCCCCACCGATCCATGGGCGGGCGTTTTTCGGAGAATCTTGGCGTCTTATCAGTATCACTCATGGATCTTCGGCTTTGGAGGATAACACAGCCCCGCTTGGTTTGGCCAACGAGACTTTGGCGAGCGCCGCATCGATCCATTGAATCTGCTGAGGAAACAGATGGGCGCGATCGATCCCTTGGTGGTGCCGCCTGGCAGCCTCCACGTCCTTCTGCTGACAGGCCAGTTCAAAAGCCACCTCGTGATAGGTGCTCCGCTCCAGGGTGGGCAATTGAGCCGGATTGAACTTCACCAGAATCCGCTCCGCCTCCAGAAAGCGGGCGTTTTGAACCAGGGCCAGGCAATAGTTCAAATTCAAACGAAAATCGCCCGGACTTCTCCGCCGGGCTTCCTCGGTCAAGGACAATGCCTTCGCGGGATCGGACCGATCCATCAGGAGGGCGGCCGCGAAATTATTGGCGAACGTGAGGTTGGACGGCTGCATGCGGTGGGCACGCTCGGCGGCGTCGCGGAAGGCCGCAGCGTCGCGATTCTCGTAAGCTGCCAGCTGGACTTGAAACCAATATTCCGCTGAATTTCCAAAGACCTGCGCGACCTGCGCCAGGATCTTGGTCGCGGCATCACTCTGGCCCAGGCGCCGCAGGCGCACGCCAACCTCAAAGCAAAGCCCGGGCTCCAGAATTCCCAGTCTCAGCATGCGCTCCAGAGCGGCATCCGCCGAACTGGTCCGGCCCATTTCAAGGTCCGCCACTGCCTCCAGAAACCAGCCGTAGCCGGCCATTTGAGCGGAGATGCTCGCATTCGAGCGCAATTCCAGCCCCAGCCCCCGCAGATCGTCCCACCGCTTCAACTGATCGAGCAACTTGGCCCGCATGGCCCACAGCCGCGGGATACGACTCAAAGCGCCGTTCCCCGCGATCTGTTCACGCAACAAATCCTCGGCGTCCTGGACGAGATCGAGTTCGATCAGCACACGAACCATTTCAGCAAAGGCGTAGGGTTTGTTCGGCACCCGGTTGCCCGCGCGGGCAAGTCGCCGGGCTTCGTCCTTGTGCCCCGTCCGCGCCAGCAACCGCCAGTAGCGGATGTGATCCTCAAAACGATCCTTCTGCGCCTGCTCCAAAAAGTCCAGACATCGACGCGCGTCATCCGGATCCTCCCGAAACTCAGACAAATCCAATTTCAGATGAGCCACCAGGACGGCAGTCGCCGCGTTGGTTTCCGCGGCGCGCAACCGGGCCATCGCCGACGGCATGTCCCCGGGCGATCCCAGCCCAACCACCCAGGCGTCACGGTACAGGGAGAGTTCCGGGTCAGCGTTGAATCCCGGTGACAATCGCTCCCAAAGAATTCCAGTTTCCGTGATCCGACCGGTGTCGAAAAGGGCCTTCAGTAAAATGGCGACGCCCGCCGGTTCGAGTCGATCCCGATCCTGGGAAAGGATGTTGACCGCATCCTCCTCGTAGCCCTGGTTGCGATAGGCTGCCGCCGTGAGCCCGAGGTCGGCAACGTTGGTCAGGCTCAACTGAAGCAGCAGGGTGGCGGAGGAACCCATCCACGCGAGTCGTTCCCGCTCGATCTTGGGTCCGATGGCCACATTGGTCAGCAGGCCGCGAAACAGGTCCGGATCCCCCGGGTGGTTCATCGTCGCCAACCGCCAGGCCAGCAAGGCAGCGTCCCACTCCCCGGCGGCCTGGTTTCGCAGCGCGGTCCGTCGCAGCGAACGGGCTTGAAGTTTGTCAAAAAGACTGTGTCGCAACCCGGGCTGGACATGGGGCGGAGTAGCCGTCCAGATGCGCAAAAGGCAAAGGGCGCCCCCCAGAACGAAAAACACCAGCAACACCACCGCGAACCCGAAGCGCCGGTCAAAAAACATCTGCCGTAACAGCGGAGTGTTCTCAACGAAATCCGGTGCGGGTTCGAGGTGCCCCCCCGGAACCACTGTCGCCCGACGCGGCCGTACATCCCCCTGCTTCGGCTCCGGACGCTCTTTCATCGAATCAAATGCCATAGATATTGGAAAAACGTCCCGACCCTCCGGGTTCAGGTTCGTCCCACGGTCATTTGCAACAAAACCACGTCGGCATCCGCCCGCATGTCCACAGGTCCGAGGCAGGCCGGAAGGAGCGCAAAGCCACCGGCACTCACGGCGACGGATTCGCCCCCGCCAGAAAGCGTCAACTGCCCTCTTACCACCGCCACCAACCCCGGCGTTCCCGCCGGGCGACGATCCATCGCCCGATCGCCACGACCCGCATGATTCTCGACGACTTCAAACGCGGCATCGCTCACCAACAACCGACAGGCGCCGGGTTGGCACGATGCCATCCGTCCGGGAACCAACCGGGGATGAAAATCGTTGAAGTCGATCGCCTGCATCGCATCTGCCAGATGCAACGCCCTCGGTCGACCGTCCAGTCCCAGTCGATTGAAATCAAACACGCGATAAGTAGTATCGGAATTCTGCTGTAATTCAAAGGCGACAATTCCGCCCCCCAGGGCGTGAACGCGACCACTGGGTACAAAAAGGACGTCTCCCGGAAGCACCGGAATCTCGTTGAAGCAGCGGGCGACCGAGCCATCCGCCGACCGGGCCGCAAATTCCTCCGCGCCGATGCCGGGTCGGATTCCGGCCAGGACGCGCGCGCCGGGCTCGGCCGCCGCCACATACCAGACCTCCGTCTTCGCCTCCCCGCCCCTGGATTTCGCCAGACGGGCCGGCGGGTGCACCTGAAGGGACAAGTCCTCCCGGGCGTCCAGCAATTTCGCCAACCAGGGGAATCGCTGATCCTCACGCAGGCTGGCGCCCGCGACGGCCACCGGATCCCGGATCATCAATTCCCGAAGGGAAACCCCCGCCAGGGGTCCGTTCCGCACCACGCTGGTCGCATCAGGTCGATCCGCCACCTCCCAGGATTCACCGATCGGACGTTCTGCTGAAAACGGCTTGCCAAACAACTCCCGCAACCGGGAGCCACCCCAAACCCGCTCCCTGGCGAGGGGATGGAAAATCAGCGGGTAATCGGGTCTGGGATGCCCCTTGGAAATGTCCCGGGACCGCTCCAATTGCGTGCTCACGTGCCCTTGGAATTGGCCGTCGGCTCACTAAAATGGCCAAAGGACCGGAATTTTCCGTAGCGCGTGTGCTGGCGCAAGCGCGGCCCCATCGAGACGACTTCATCGAGATGCCGCACCAACGCAGTGCGGAGGGACTGGGCCGTCGCGGCGGGATCATTGTGGGCTCCACCCGGCGGTTCCGGGACCACGTCATCCACCAATCCCATTTGACGCAAATCCGTGGCCGTGATCTTGAGAGCCGCCGCGGCCTGCGCACTGGCCTTGCGGTCCTTCCAAAGAATTGCCGCGCAGCCTTCGGGCGAAATGACCGAATAATAGGCATTTTCCAGGATGAGGACCCGGTCGGCGACGCCGATTCCCAGCGCTCCGCCGGACCCACCCTCACCGATGACCGCCGCCACAATCGGCACTTCCAGCAGCATCATTTCGCGCAGGTTCACAGCGATCGCCTCGGCAATGTGCCGCTCCTCCGCACCGATCCCCGGGTAGGCCCCCGCAGTGTCGATGAGCGTGATGATCGGCAATCCAAATTTATCAGCGAGCTTCATCAGGCGCAGCGCCTTTCGGTAGCCTTCAGGATGCGCCGAACCGAAGTTGCGCAAGATATTCTCCTTGGTATCCCGCCCCTTTTGCGTGCCGATGACCAGGACCCTGCGATCCTCGAGCATTGCCAGTCCACCCACCACCGCCCGATCATCGGAAAACAAGCGATCCCCGTGCAATTCTTCAAACCCGGTAAACGTGCCTTGGAAATAATCCAAGGCGTAGGGACGTTTCGGATGCCGGGCCAATTGAACGCGCTGCCAAGGTGAAAGCCGCGTGAAAATTTCACGCCGGGCGCCTTCGATTTTTCCCTTCAGTTGGTTTAGCTCATCTTCCCAGGAAATGCCCAGCGAATGCTTCTCCGGATGCGCCCGCAAATCCTCGAGCTTGGTCTGCAACTCATAGATCGGCTTCTCAAAATCAAGATAATGCTTCATGGCCACCCAGCGGAACCTGACCGTCAAATTAGACGGCTCAGAACCGGGACGGCAACCTGCGGTTTCGCCCAGCTTTGACCCCTGGCAACTCATCAGACTTTGGTACAGAACATGCTCGCAAAACATCGTCGTCTCACGGTTTTCCAGTGAAAGCGCAGGCTTGAGGAGTGCCTGGCGAAGTCGCCCGGTTTGCCAGATGAGCCAGCGTGCCCCGGGGGGTGGGGGGGATGAAGTTTGACCGCGTCCGCCTGACCCAATCCGTCCGTTCCCGCCGCTTCCACGGCAATTCGATTTGACCTCCTGTCCCGGATCACATGAAATGGGTCCATGAATTCTCCAGCACACCAGAAAGCGTCGTCGTTGCCCACGCTGGCGGTCCTCACCATTTCCCTGGCGGGCGCGCTTCGCGCCACCGCCGACGTCCAAGTCCAGCGGCTTTTCTCCGATCATGCCGTGCTTCAGCGGAACAAACCCATCCGCGTCTGGGGTTGGGCCGACGCCGGCGAAACGGTGACCGCCACGTTTTCCGGGGCGACCAAATCCACCACGGCCGGCAACGACGGCAAGTGGTCACTGGTGCTCGGTACGTTCCCGGCAAATGCCAACCCGCAGACGTTGCGGATCTCGGGACATAACGTCCTGGAAATTCAAGATCTGCTGATTGGCGAGGTGTGGCTCTGCTCCGGCCAATCGAACATGGAATGGCCCCTGTCGCGGAGTTTTCAGGCTGAGGCCGACATTCAAACCAGCACCTCGGCAAACCTGCGGGTGTTCACGGTGCTGAAGAATCGTTCCCGGGTGCCACTCGACCATTTCGGGAAGCCCGCGCAACACGGCTGGAAAACCGCCGCCCCGGAGTCGGTCCGGGACTTTTCTGCGGTGGGTTACTACTTCGGACGCGACCTGCAGAAGGCACTGGGTATCCCGGTCGGATTGATTCACACATCGTGGGGCGGCTCACCGGCGGAAGTCTGGACTTCCGAGGCGACCCTAAAGGCCCATCACGAGCTGGACCGCGACATTCTGGCCCCTTGGCCGAAGCAATACCGATCCTATCAACAAAACCTGGTCAACTGGGAAACGGAACGTCAGGAGGCCGAGAGCCGCCATCAGCCCTTCAATCGACCGCGCCCCAACCCGGGCTGGATGCCCGCCGAGCTTTTCAATGCGATGATCAAGCCGTTGGTTCCCTATGGTATCGGCGGCGCGATTTGGTATCAGGGCGAGGGAAACGCCGGACGGGCCTTTCAATATCGGACGCTCTTCGCCGCGATGATTCGCAATTGGCGCCAGGAATTTGGCCAGGGCGATTTTCCGTTCCTCGCCGTACAATTGGCGCCGTGGGACAAAAACCGCCAACGCAGTCTGGAAGAAATCACCGCCAAACCCGCCGAAAGTGATTGGGCAGAATTGCGTGAAGCCCAATCGTTTGTGGCCGCAACGTTGCCCCGTGTGGGGGTCGCCGTCATCACGGATGTGGGCGACAAGGATGATATTCATCCGACCAAAAAAGAGCCCGTGGGCGCGCGACTGGCACGACTGGCCCAACGCCTCGCCTACCGGAAACCGGTTCCCGCTTACGGGCCGATTTTACACAGTGCAACTCCGTCGAAAGGCTACATCAGCGTCA
>JAYTHD010000332.1:0-14336 GCA_043732975.1 Verrucomicrobiota bacterium | reverse complement strand
CGCCCAGTGACGTCTCCATGGCCCTGGGCTTCACGCTGCCGGTCATCGCCGACGGACAGGCGTTCAAAATTACCGTTTCCCTGAGCGACGACACGACTTCGATCGGCAGCTTGTCCCTGACCCAAAGCGATCCGGTGTCGACGGATCAACTGACGCTTTCCGCCGTGGCGTTCATTCCGGAAGCCGCCGCCTGGGCTCCCGGTTTGCTCGGACTCCTGATCGGCTGCGGTTGGTCCGCCCGACGCACTCGTTAGCCTGCACCCGTGTAGACGGACCCCAACGCGGAAGGTGGTACGAGAGGCCTCACGAGTATCCCTTCGACCCGGTCGAGCGAGACTCTGTCGAGCCAGGCGGTGACGAAGTCACGCCCCAACGCGACTGCCTCGCGAGGACTCTCGGCCCACCGATTTTTGTGGCCGAAGGCCAGCAAGTAAGGTGGATCTCACATGCAAAGTCTCCCGCAGAAATGGATTGTCGTGCTCTGGCGGAGTGGCAGTTTGCCGGCACTCATGGACGGACGTTGGATCTTCTGCGCGGTCGCTTCGTGCCTGCTGGTCAGGGGTGGCGCAGCCGTTGACGTCCCCGAGTCGGCCAAGCCCTCCACGGAAGCGGCAGCGGCCGGAGGCGGAATTGATTTCAAATTGGCCCGGGAATTCTGGGCCTTCCAGCGGGTGAAATCCCCGCCCATCCCCATCGTCCAACCGGGGCCGGCGTCGGGATTTCCGATGCGCAATCCCGTCGACGCCTTCGTGCTGGCGCGGCTCCAGAAAAATGGCCTGGCTCCCGCACCGCCTGCGGTCAAAGCCGATTTGATTCGCCGCGTCTGCCTGGATCTCACCGGCCTGCCGCCGACACCCGAGGAGACGCAGTCCTTCGTCGCGGACACCTCGCCCGATGCCTATGAGCGGCGGGTGGATCGCTTGCTTGAGAGCCCACATTTCGGCGAACGCTGGGCGCAGCACTGGCTCGACGTGGTTCGCTTCGCGGAAACGGAAGGCTTCGAATACGACCGGCATCTGCCGGAGGCGTGGCGCTTTCGCGACTACGTCATTCAGTCCTTCCAGCAGGACAAACCCTTCGACCGTTTCCTCACCGAACAGATCGCCGGTGACGAACTTGCGGACGGCGGACTGGAGGGCGCCACCGCGGTGATCTTCCACCGACTGGGCCCGGTCCGACGCAATGCGGGAAATCCGGAAATTGCCCTGAGCCGCAATGAAGTGCTCACGGAACGGACCGACGCCCTCGGGGCCACGTTTCTCGGCCTGACCGTGGGCTGCGCACGGTGCCATGACCACAAGCTCGATCCCATTTCACAGCAGGATTACTACCGCTTGCAGGCCTACTTGGCCGCCACGCAGGAGAACGACATCCTGCTCGCCTCCCCGGCGGAGAAAGCCAATTGGGAGGCGGGGGTCAAAAGCATCAATGACCGGTTGAAGGCGTTGCGGCAGGCGGCCAATCAGGCGGAAGGTGCCGCCCGCACCCAGCTCAATGAACAGATCGAAGCGCTGGAGGGCCAACTGCCGCCTCCGCCCGCGACGATCCCCAGCATTCAAAATGACGCTGCCCAACGCACCGATATCCACGTCCTCAAGCGGGGCGTGTGGGAACGCAAGGGTGAACGCGTCGCGCCGCGACCGCTGAGCGTGCTGGTGGATGAGCAACTGCCCGAACTGCCGGCCGACGATCCCAAACCACGCACGCAACTGGCGCGATGGCTGACGGACCCGAACCATCCCCTGACCGCCCGGGTCCTGGTCAATCGGTTGTGGCAAAATCATTTTGGGCTCGGCTTGGTGAAAACCTCGAATGATTTCGGTCATCACGGCGATCGCCCCAGCCATCCGGAACTGCTGGACTGGCTGGCGACCCAACTCGTCCAAGGCAGCTGGCGACTCAAGCCCCTGCACCGATTGATGGTTTTGAGCAGCACGTATCGGCAGTCGACGAAACCGTCGAACGCCGCGAACGCCACACGGGTGGATCCGGAAAACCGACTGCTCAGCCACTTCAGTCAGCGAAGGCTTTCCGCCGAGGAAATTCGCGACGCCCTGCTGGCTGTCTCGGGCAGCCTGAACCGGAGGGTTGGCGGGCCCAGTGTGATGGTGCCGGTGGACCCGGAATTGATCCAACTCCTCTATAAGCCCGCCCAATGGCAGGTCACCTCCGACACCAGCGAACATCGGCGTCGATCCATCTATCTGCTCGCCAAACGGAATCTTCGACTACCGTTCCTCGAGACTTTTGATCAACCCGGATCACTGGCGAGTTGCGGACGTCGGGAATCCAGCACCCACGCCCCGCAAGCGCTCGAACTCCTCAACGGAGGGCTTTCCAACGCCCTCGCCGCCCGGTTGGCCGCGCACTTGGAAAAGGAAACCGGCGGCGACCGCAGCGCGATGGTCGAAAGGGCCTATGCGCTCGTGGCCGGACGGCCGCCTTCGGCTGAGGAACGCGCCCTGGCACTGGCTTTCGTGACCCGGGAGCCGCTCAAGGAATTCGCCCTCGCCCTGTTCAATCTCAACGCGTTTCTTTATGTCCAGTGATCGACCGGAACACCTGCGGTTCACGCGCACCCGCCGGGAGTTTATCCGCGATGCCTTCTGCGGTTTCGGCTCCCTGGCCGTGGCCTCGCTGTTGGCGCCGCCGACCGCGCGGGCGTCGACAATCAATCTCCTGACGCCCCGCCCGGCCCACAGCGCGGCCAAGGCCAAGGCGGTGATCTTTCTCTTCATGGCCGGCGGGCCCAGTCACCTGGAGACCTTTGATCCCAAGCCGTTGCTCAACCAGCTCGATGGCCAGCCCCGGCCCAAGGAATTCGGCGAGGCCAAATACCAGTTTGTAAAGTCCGGGGCCAAACTGCTCGGCACCCGGCGCACGTTCCGAAAACATGGGCAATGCGGCACCGAAGTATCCGATCTGTTCCCGCACACCGCCCAATGGGTGGATCGCCTCGCCGTCATCCGTTCCTGTTACGGTGATCGCGTCGTCCACTCCGGCGCGCAGTATGAACTGTTCACCGGTCGGGTGGTGCCGGGCGCTCCGAGCATGGGCTCCTGGATCACCTACGGCCTCGGTTCGGAAAGCGATTCGCTCCCCGCCTACGTGGTGCTGCCGGATCCCCGGGGCGCACTGGAAGCGGGCCAACCCATGTACGCGAATGGATTTCTGCCGGCCGTTTATCAGCCGACCATGTTCCGGCCCGGCGACCGGCCGGTGTTGAATCTGGACCTGCCCGCCGGCGTGACCCTGGCGCAGCGCCGTCGCACGCTCGACCTCATCCGCCAGCTCAACCGGGCGACGTTGAATCCAGCGGATGAGGAATTCAACGCCCGGATCAATGCCTACGATCTGGCCTTCAAAATGCAGACCGAATCTCCCCGGCTCTTTGACCTCAGTCAGGAACCCCAGGAAACGCTGGACCTCTACGGCATCGGCCGCCCGCCGACCCAGGATTACGGCCGCCGTTGCCTGCTCGCGCGAAAACTGGTCGAAAGCGGGGTTCGTTTTGTCTGTGTGGTCGCCGGCGGAGGCACCGGCACCCTGCAGTGGGATGCCCACAACGACATCGAGGAAAATCATCTTCGGAAAGCGTCGGAGACCGACCAACCCGTGGCCGCACTCCTGCAGGATCTGGAACGACGCGGCTTGCTCGACAGCACGCTCGTCCTCTGGGGCGGGGAATTTGGTCGATCACCGGAAGCCGAATCCGGCAAGGGCCGTGATCATCATAATCTCGGCTTTTCCATGTGGATGGCCGGCGGGGGCATACGCGGCGGTCAGGTGATCGGAGCCACCGACGCCATCGGTCTGCACGCCATCGAAAACCCCGTCCATTTTCGCGACGTCCACACGACCGTGCTCCACCAATTGGGTCTTGATCCGAACCAGTTGACCTACCCGCACCTGGGACGCAACGAACGCCTCACCTTTGTCGAGGGCAAGGTGATCTCGCAAATCGTCTGAGGCGACTCGCAGAGTCGCGGTCACGGTGGCGCGAGTCTCTGACGAGCTAAGCGATGACGAAGTCCGTCGCCAACGCGGCTGGCTCGAGAGACTCTCGCCCCACCAATTTTGTGGCCATAGGCCAGCGATCTGACCGCGGGTCTCCGACCCGCAGCAGGGTTCCGCGCAGCGCCGGCGTCTCGGCCGGCGAAATTGGGTGGAGCGGTCGGCTTTACCAGAGTTGGATCGACTCGCCGACGTGGACGTCAGCGTAACTGGCGCGACACGCAGAGGCGAGACCCAGGGCGATTCCCTGGGCTGAGGAATTCCGGCCCGTTGGGCCTCGGGAACAAAACCCCCACCCACAAGATTCAACTGGACATTGAAGGAACAATCCGTTCCTTAGGCAGGTAACAAACCACCGCCCTTATGTTGGGGCCATTGAATCTATTTATGCGTAAATTCACTTCCGTATTGGCGGCCATTTCCCTGGCCGGTTTCGCCGCTTCCACTGCCATCGCCGGTGCCGAAGCCTGCTCCGCCACCAAAACCGAGGCCTGCTCCGCCACCAAAACCGAGGCCTGCTGTGCCACCAAGACCGTGGCCAACCTCAAACTGGACGGCATCAAATGCGGCGACTGCGCCACCAAGGCCGAGACGGCCTTGCTGAAGGTCAAGGGCGTCACTTCCGCCCATGTGTGCGCCGACAGCCATGTGGCCACCGTCGAATTCGACAAGGCCAAGACGAGCCAGCGCAAGATCGCCTCGGCCGCGAAAAAGGCCGGCTTCAAGGCTACTGTGGTGAAGTCGTAATCGACGAAACCCTCGTTCCCGAAAGGCGCGGCCACGCAAGTGCCCGCGCCTTTTTCATCCTGGAAACAAAAGTTGGATCCGCAGATTTCCGCAAATTTTTTTGAGACTTTCGACACGCACCTCTCACTCACTGGATGAGACTCAGTAGTATTCGCTTTGCCTTCCTATTCGAATGCTTATCTAAGTGAATCCGCGTGAATCTGCGGTTCTTCAACTCGGGCCTATTCCCGCCAGCGGACCGGCATGACCAGTCGATACCAGGTGTTCGGGGCGGCCCGGGGCACGTTGACTCGAAAGTGCTTCCCTTCGCGTTGCGCGCCGGTCTGGGTAGGGGTCCAGGTCACGCCAGGATTCATGCTCCGCGTTTCCTCCAACCAACACTCCGCGCAGTCCGCTGACCATTCGATGAGGACTCGATCCCCTTGTTGGTGAAGACTCAATCCGCCAGTCACCACCCGGAACGCACGGAAAAACGCCGGTTCGGGCCGGATCAATTGCGACGGCCATTCGGTTCGCAGGCTGTTGACCAGTTGCGTGCCCACGCCGGTCCACGAAGCGGTCTCGTCCAACGCCTCCCGCCGTTGCAGACCGAAGGTACCCCCGGGCTCGGCATAGAGCGTCAAGCCGAGTTGCTGATTCGTCGTCAATGCTGGGACCAGAATGGGCTCCCGGCCGACGATGAAAACGGTGCCGTCCCCCACCCGTCCGGGAGGCACCGGTGTTCCACTGGGTCGCTCACCCGCGAGGGCAAGACCGCGCAGATGACCCACGGCCGAGTGTTGATTCGAAACCGTACCAAAACTCAACTGCGCCAACACAAAATCGCCTTGCAGAAACTCGTTCGGTCGCGTGCGGAACTGCAGACGGAATCGACCGTCGCCCACCGACCGCAAGTCCGCACTGGCCACCGGCGACGCCAGGCTTTGCAGGTTGAGATTGATCAACCGGTTGCTGTCGACCTCAAGGTCCAACGTCAGGCTGGTGAGATCCAACCCCGAGTGCAAGGCCAGCGGTAATTGGGCACTCTGGCCGGATAACACGGGAATGCCGCCCAGGCTCAGAACAAAATCCGGCCGGGTGTCCCGAACCACCACGGTGAATGTTTGCGTGGCCCGCTGCGGTCCCGGGCCATCATCCGTCACGATCACGCCCAGCCGGTTGGTGGTGCCGCCCTGCGTATCGGAAGGTCGCCACGTCAGCACACCGGATGTTGGATTCAAAACCACTCCCAACGGTGCTCCTGGGGCCAGGCTGTAGGTCAACGTCTGGCGCGGCAGATCGGTATCCGAGGCGGCATTGGTCACGATGAGCAACTGGCCCTCGTTGAGACTCCGATCCGCAATCGGTTGCAGGATCGGGGCGACGTTGTCTTCCCGCACCACCACCTGAAACGTCGTCGTTCGAGTGAATGATGGGAATCCGCTGTCCCGGGCGAGGACGGTAAATCGATTCGTGCCGGGCCCGTGGGCCTCACCCGTCACCCACGTCAACAGCCCCGTCCGGGGATCCAATACCGCACCCGCCGGAGCGCCTGGTTCCAGCACGAAGGACACCGCGTCGCCGTCCGGATCGGTGGCGGTCACCTGTTGGAACAACGTTTGTCCTTCCACCATTTCGAGGTCCGCGATGGGCGTGAGCACCGGTGGGCGATTGGTGCGGGTGACGGTGGTTTCCGCATCCGGCGTGCCCGGCGGGAGTTCGCGGTTCCCGGCCGCATCCGTGGCCAGACTGTAAAACGCATAACGGTTGCCCAAAGCACCGGGATAGAGCGCGCTGGTCTGGGGCGAATCCACCAACCACGGAGTGAACGGCCGGCCGTTGGCGCTCACCAGAATGTCGTAAGCGGCCACTCCGGTGTCGTCGGAACCCGACCACTGCAACGCTATGCCCGTCGAACTTTCCGCGGGCAACGCCACCACCGCGCTGACGGGCGAAATGAGGTCCGGCTGCGGACGGGGTTCGTAGAGGAGCGTGTAACTCCCGGTGCTATTGTCATCGAGCAAATGCAGGATGTTCTCCCGAATCGGCCGCCGTCCCAATCCGATGAAGGTCCGGTCGGTGATCCACGCGTTGGTGTCGATGCCGAGCACCCGCTGGTCCGATCGCACCACGCCGACGAGCCGATACTGCCCGTTCGCCGGATCCGCCACGCGCAGATACATCCAACCGCCGGGCGACGGCACCGTGAGTGGCAACTGCAGCTGCGATGGCGACAACGTTCCCACAAAGACCGCGTTGGTCACCATCGTTACCCGGTTGGTGGAACCATCACTAAGGTACAGGGTGTCGGGATAATCGTGGATGTCGGGCACATCATTCACGAGGAAGTCGGGGCGTCCGTCTTCGAAGGATCCACCGGCCTGCACCACATGATTCAACTCGTGAATGCTCACCGCATCCACCAGCGAAAGCTTGGCGTTCCCCAGGCCAGTGAGGTGCTCGAAGGTGGCGTGGTAATCGATGAACAAGCCCTGAATGGTGCTCGTGAGGAGCCAGCGGGCGACGGCATTAGTGCCGGGGCCGAGGTCGCCAAAATCGGCGGTCAACGTCGGCGTCAGACTTTCTCCCGCCACTTCGGTGGCGATGATTCTGAAGTCCGCGAGCAATCCCTTTTCATTGTCGACGATCTGCGGTTGGGCCGAAGTAATCCGGAAATTGCGGGCGGTTCCGAAGCCCTGGTTTTTCACCAACAGCCCCAGCGAAAACGGAATCGAAGGTTCAATCACGGTGGTATGCGGATCGTCACTGAAGACATCGCGCTGATGAAAATATTGAACGGTGAGCCGGGGCGACGGATGCACCGTGATTTCGGTCGGTGAAAGCGGGAGGGCAATCGCCGTGCCGTTGACCCCGTAGTGAAGCCCGCCGGACACAAAGTACCGGGTGGCCGTTTCCGGGGCGGCGTCCGTGGTGGGAATCAATGTCCAGGCAATCTCCCCTGCTTGCCCGGTCGGCAAATGTCCGTTGCCGTTCGTGCCATTGATTCGGGTGAATTCCGGGGCCTGAATGGCGAAGCGCGCCGAGGCATCGTTGCCGGCGGAATCAAGGACTCCCAAAGTGACCCGGATGTTTTCGAGTGGGAGACCCTCTTGATTGTCGATCTCCAGCGTGGCCTTAAACGCATCGCGACTCAGCACGGCATTTTGATCCAGGCGCAACTTCAGTTTCGCGCAGGTGCCGCCGGAGCCGATCGAGAGTTCCGTCACCAGATCGGCCTTGGCCGCGTTGATGCCCGCTTCCAGAGAAGTAAATCCTTCCGCGGCACTTTCGCTCAGGGCCGTCGCGGCCAACCCCGCGAACCGATCCACCTCGTCCAGCGCGAGGAAATCGGTCGAGCTGCCCGCGGGCACCTGGCTGAGCAGAAAAATGCCCGCCCGCCAGTACGTCACCGAACGATTCCACCGTTCCACCAAATGATTGACGTGCGCCACGGTAATGCCGCCCGGCAGCGGTTGACTCAGGAGGTTCGCGAGTTCACCCGCCGAGACCATGGCGCCGCTAACGGAGCCGGCACTAATCGCGGCCGTGAATTTCCCGAGGAACGCCTGCACCTGCCGCGGGTCGTCCGCATCCGCCCACGCCGCATCGCCGTAGAGAAACGCAAAGTGGCTTTGCACCGCGAGCACGCGATCCACGCGGCGCTGGAGGGTTCCCAGTAGTCCGGCATAAGGACCGGAAATCGCGAGCGGATGGGCGTTCCGACGGGACGCCGGACTGACGCTGCTGGCTTCACCTTCCGGGGCGCAGGCGCTGAGAATGTCCTGCACGCACTGCAGCAGCGGAAACTTCTTCAAGCCATGGTCCACACCGCAGGTGATTCCCGAGGCAATGCAATCGACGGCGGTGGCGTCCGAAATTCCGCCGTGAAACAAGCCACTGAGGAGCTGGCGGGCACAGTTCTTCAGACCTGCGGGACACTCATCCGGTTTGTCATCCTCCGGCACTGGTGCGTCGAAGCATTTCAGGAGGGCGGGAACCAGTTTGGCCTGACATTCCGAATCACAAAGACTGGGGATCGCCAACACGGGCGTCGCCTGGTAAATCGCGGCCAGAATTAGATCGACCAAATGCCCCAGCGCACTCTTCCCGGGAGTCCCCGCTTTGTATCCGATTCCCGGCTGGGGCGGCCAGCCTTCACGGATGAACGGCGGCGGTGGCCGACCCGTGCCGCCCCCGCCTGGCAGCCAGCCAAATTGCGGCAATCGGATGGCCGGCAGACAGTCGCCGGCATTGGGAAAACTAATGGTGGTCACCTGTACCACCGGCAGCCCGCCGCACTGGAACTGATCCACGCCCCGCGCGCCCGCAACACACGCGCCCAGCCGTTGCAGCAGCCCCGACGCCTTCTTCGCCGCCCGGTTCGAAACCACCGGCGGGCCCACGCGACGAATGACCAGCGGAATGGTGAAGGTGCTCCGGGCGGGCAAGATGCCGAGGCGCTGGATCAACGGCTCAAATTGCACCCCGGGGTGCTCGTCAAACTGCAACTCGAAATCCTGGGCGGCGATCAAACCGTGATTGGAAATCGTGAGATCCACCTGCAGGGGTTCGTCGCCCAGATCCACCAGATCGATGACCGAGGGTTCGATGGTCACCACCGGTGCCGGGACATTCGTCTCAAATTCTGTCTCCACCACGATCCGGTACCGGTCCTCGATTTCGGTCGGCACGACGGTCCACTTGTAGCGCACGGTCTGTCGCGACATAAAGGCGCTGACCTCGTTCGTCACGCCGGCCGCCAGGAAATGGTTCCCCTTGTAGGCGGCGTGTTTTTCCGACGTCACCTCGATTTCATAATAGCCTTCCGGAAGTTGGGCGACCGACCACTCGCCGTTCGGACCCGTGACGCCGTTGGTGATCACCGCACCACTGACCGCATCCCGCACCACGGCGACGGCTTGGGTCAGTTTCGGCGCGCCCTCGCCAAAATAGGTGAATTCATCCACCGCCGAGATCCGCAGATCGCCTTTGCTCGCCGATAGCGGGCGGAACTCGAACGGCACGCCGACGACCTGCCCGTCCAGACTCAGCGCCAGATTGCCGGAGACCGAAGTCAGCGGCAGGTCGCCGGGCGGCGTCAGTTGCAGCGACACCGTTGTCCCTTCGCCCGGCGCGAGTGATGCCAGGGGACTGAACGTATTGAGACGCAGCCACTGAATCGGCGGCAGCGATACCTGGATCGGACCACTCGCCGCACCGCCGGAATTGGTCACGCTGAAGCTGACGAACGTCTGCTGTCCGCGCAGCATCCCGCGCACCAGCGGCGTGGGCAGGACAGAGATTCGCGGAATCAGCGATTCAAGGTTCACGGCAAACGGAATTTCCAGAGTGGCGCCTTCCGCACTCGTCACGCGGACCCGGAAATTCACGCCGCCCACGCTGGTGCCGCTCGACGTCAGGGTGTAGTTGAGTTGGTTCGTCGCCAGGCCCGCCAATGTGTCCGCCGTCAATGCGACAGTGATCGGGAGATTGGCCGGAGCGTCCAGAACCTGAACCGACAGCGCGTGGATGGGCAAATCACCGGCGTTGAGAATATCAATCACCCCGGACGCGTTGGTGGCGCCCCGCAGCGTCAACGACGGCGACGACGGCAGCGCGGCCAATCCATAGAGTGCGAAGGAATCCAGCGATGACGCGTCCGCATCGCCTGGATGGGCGGCGCCGATTTCGTAAAAGCCCGCCTCGCCCGGCAGGGGCTGCCAGCGGATCGAGAAATTGCCGAACGCATCGGTCAAGGCGGCGATCACGCGGTGGGTGCCGCGGACGTGGAGGTGAAGATTGACGAGTACGAACGGCACGGGCGTGGTCGTGCCTGGCTTCACTGCCCGACCCGTGAACGGAATGGCCGTGCCCGCCGGGGCGGTATTCAGCGCGGTGGCAACCGTCGCGGTATACGCCGCCGTCACCCGGATCGGCGACTGGGAGATGCGGGTGTTATTGTTTTCGAGCACCTCCGAGACCACGCCCAGAGCATCGGTCTCCACAATCACCCAGTAATCGCCCGCGGCTTGCGGCAACCGGATGGAAAAAGTTTGCCCGAACTGCGCACCCACCGGCAATCCACCGCTGAAGGTATATGTCCCCACGAGCATATCCCCGCCCACCAACGGATCGCGGGAAAGGTAGATTCGCTGCGTCAGGGTATTCGATCCCATCGCGGCCAGGCCCTGATTGCGAATCTGATATCCGAGATTGACGAAGCTTTCCGTCTCCGCTGTCGCCGGGGCTGAAATCGAGGCCACCACGAGATCCGGCCGGTTCACGTCGCTGACCACCAACTGAGCCGTGCCGCTGGTAAAGCCGGACGCAGTGGCGATCAAGGTGACCGGCACATTTCCATTAGCCACGCCATCGGCAGCGGACACGACCGGGAATTCCGCCACCGAAGCGCCGGCGGGAATCGTCACCTGGGCCGGCACGCTGGCCTCACCGGTGGCGCTGGAGGTCAGGTTCACCACCAGGGCGACATTGGTGCCGACATTGCGGGAAACCCTGCCCATGGTGGCGGGATTGAGACCCTCCGCCACCACGGGATCCGCCACACTCAACTTCAAGGTGGGCCCGTCGTCGTCGGTCACCGTCAGAACGGTCGACGGTCCCTTCGCCAAGCGGACCCCGGTTCCACTGGCGAGAATCCACGCCTGCAGGCGGACCTCTCGGGCACCGTCCACGGCATCATTGTCCACGGTCGCCACCGGAAAACTAATGGCCGAAGCTCCCGCGGGAATGGTCACTCGATTGGGCACCTGCACGGAATCGACGCGACTGCTCTCCAATTCCAGCGTCAGCGACTGACTCGTGACTGGCGAGCGTTGCACGGTGGCCACCGTCGCCTGCGGCCCGGCGCCTTCACTGACGGTGCCATTGGCGACATACAGTACGAGTTGCGGGAGATCGTCATCCCGCACCGTGACGCTCGCACTTCCCTCGAGATAGCCGGGCGCGGAGGCGGTGAGAGCGAGGAGTGCATCGCTTTCGATCAAGACATCGTCCGGGGCCAACAGATCAAAACTG
The DNA here is from genome assembly GCA_043732975.1 of Verrucomicrobiota bacterium. Lineage (GTDB taxonomy): Bacteria > Verrucomicrobiota > Verrucomicrobiia > Limisphaerales > UBA9464 > CANIZL01. Next base: position 2,561 of record JAYTHD010000332.1, on the reverse strand, counting down.
ACCACCGACGCGCCCGCACCGATCGTCACGGTTCCCGGAGGCAGCAACCGTCGCGGGCTGGCACTGGCAAGGGAAAGGGTCACCGCCTCCGGAAGGGCGACGTCACGCGAGACCGTTGCCCTCAAGCGGCCGCCTTCGCTGGCTTCAATCGCCGCGAAGGAAACGCTCAAGCGTGGACGGTCGGCATCCAGCACCGTCACCGTGGCCGTCGCCGGAGTGAAACCCTCCGCGGACACCTCGAGCGTCACCCGTTGGGATCCGTCGACACGTCCGTCCGGCAGTGCCGCAAGGTTGACGGTCAACGAGGCTTGACCGGCGGCGAGGAGTCCACCCGTCGGGACGACGAGTTCGTCGGTGCGATCATTGATAAAGGTCACCGGGAGTGGCGCCTCCAAACTGCCGTTTCGAGTCACGGTGGCTTGAAGTGGGAACGCCGAGCCTTCGCGAATTTCCAAACCCGACAATTGCAATTTCAAAACGGCAGGAATCAGCGTGGGCGCCGCGGCCACCGCAGAATTGTTCGTCTCGACCGTTTCAAAGATCTCGTTGCGACTGTCGACCAGGACGGAAAACCACACGTTCCCCAGGGGCACTCCGGACGGCAACACGACGGTCTGGGTGCGCGTGAGGAAGGCTCCAGGAGCCAGCGTATTGGTGAAGGAAAACGTGCCCACTTCCAGCGCGCTCCCGCCCAGACCGTTCGTCGCGACGGAGACGGTTTCCGACCACGATCCGTCAACCGTCAGCGTCCCCTGATTGGTGATGCTCCAGCGCAGGGCGAGCGGATCACCGAAGGCCGCCGTGGCCGGCGCCAGCACGTTGCCGGCGATCAAGTCCGGCAACGGGGGCAGGGTCAGCGCCAGCTGAAGGGACAGCAGATTGTTGACCTCGCTGGTTTCCGCAATGGCGTAATCGTCATCGACGGCAAGGATCAGAAAGTAGCTTCCGGGCGGCCGATCCGCCGCCAGCGGCACCACCACCGTCGTGCGGTTGGTGACGGGCTTGCCACCGTTCGGCAGCGACTGGCTAATCGCGACCGTCGTGAGCGGGAGGGCGTCCGCGAGACTGTTGGGAGCACTGCTCAAATAGAGCCGATCATTCCACGGACTCGTCACCGTGGCCGAACCGGCATTGGTGATCACCCACGACACCGGCAGGCTCTTCCCAAACGGCGTGGAACCCGCCGCGCTCAGCTGAATCGGCTGGAGATCCGGCGAGCGGATGCGCAGAGAAAGGGCACCGACCGACGTGTTGTTGTCCTCGTGGATTTCCTCCCGGACTTGATCCGCGGAGTCGGTGGTGATCACCACATGATAGATGCCGTCCAATCCGCCCGGCAGAATCACGGACTGGGTCCGGACCGTCGTTTGCCCGGCAGCGAGGCTGGTGTTGATCGAGATGTTGGCGAGAGGAATCGCGGGCACTCCGGATTCATTGGTTGATAACGCCAGATTTTCACTCCACGGCGCCTCGGCGGTCTGACTGCCTTGATTCCGTGTGCGCCACGAAAGCACGAGCGGCTGGCCGGCGACGGCGTCCGACACATGCGAGATTTCGGCGACGACCAGGTCCGCCACCGGTCGGACATTGAGCACCACCACCGCGCTGGTGACGGACCCGCCACTATTCGCGACAATCAGTTGATACGGACCCGAGCGATTGGTTTGGACGTTGGGCTGAATCAGGGAGGACTGGTTGGCGCCGGGGAGATTCGTCCCGCGGAATTGCCATTGATAAACTAGTGGCCGTGTGCCAGTGGCGGTCGCGAAGAACGCCGCGTCCTCGCCGTTCACCACCGTTTGGCTCACCGGTTGACTAACGATCACGGGCGGGACGACGGCCGTCGGGGTCGACACCGCCAGCAAGTCAAGGCCCGGGCCCAGCAGCGTCGATTGCAAGGCCAGGTTGGTGGTGAGGCCCAAGCCGCCGTAACTGGCAAAATCGCCGGTGAAGGAACTGAAGGTTATGACGCGAAAGGCGTCGCCGGGCGTGGGCAGGTACGGATCCAGCAAAGCCACTTCGATTTTCCCGTCGAGAGTCGCCAGGCCATTCACGGCCAGCCGGTCGTAGCTTTCGCCCGCCGTTGTGCCGCCGAGTTCCAGAACCAAACGGCCCGTGGCGCTCTGCTGATAGTCGCCCTGGATTGTCAACCGGCCGGCGCCCTGCACGCCCGGACTGACGACCGCACCGTTGACGACCTTACCCGCGACAATGTTGGTCCCGGACAAACGCCCGCCCAACAACTGCAATGGCTGCCCCAACGCCAGGCTGCCGCCCCGCAAACGAATTTCGCCCGCCGTCTGAATGCTGGTACCCGCCAGCGACAAATTGCCCTGGCGTATATCCACCGTGCCCGTGGTCGTGAACGGCCAGTCCACCGTGGCAGTGCCATTCATCGATTGTCGAAAAACCCCGGAGTTGAGGAATTGCCGATTCGGATTCAGCTCGGCATTGAGCATACCGGAATTCGGTCCGTTCGATAGCGCCCACGTTCCCTCGTTGTAAATCTGCGCGGCAGCCCAGCCGTACAGCACGGTGCCACCCAGAGCGCTGCCTTGAAC
>JAYTHD010000331.1:0-6238 GCA_043732975.1 Verrucomicrobiota bacterium | reverse complement strand
CCCAGTCGCCGGCTGCAACGCGTTTCGGAATTGATCAAACGCGAACTCGCGGAGCTGATTCGGCGCGAACTCTCTGTCGAAAAGGTGGGGCTGCTCAACATCAATGAAGTGAAGGTCGCACCGGACCTGAAGAACGCCCTGGTCTTTGTCGGTCATGTTGGCACCAAAAATCAGCGCAGTCAGGCAGCGGCCGTGCTCGAGTCCAATTCCAAGCGGCTCAATCTCCAATTGGGCAGCCTGTTGCGTCTCAAGTGGACTCCCATCCTGCAGTTTCGTCTCGATGATTCCGTCAATGAGGCGAATCACGTGCTCGCAATCCTCCAAGAGTTGGAACAAGCGTCGAAGGTGGCCGTCGCGGGGGAGGCCATTGAGGGCAAGCCCGCAGCGCCCGCCACTCCCATAGCGCCCGCCTGACCGCGGAACAGTTTTTGGTTTTTTGCCTGTGAAATCCTGTCCCAAAACGGTCGAGCAGATTCTGGAAAAACTCGAGCAGGCAAAGACGGTTTGCGTCGTCGGCCACATCCGCCCGGACGGGGATTGCATCGGATCTCAATTGGGGCTGGGTCTCGCACTGGAAAATGCCGGGAAGGAAGTGACCAACTGGAACGAGGATGTCGTGCCGGACAAGCTCCGCTTCCTCGACCCGGAAAAGCGCTTTCGCAAGCCTGCGGCCGGACGGGATTTTGATGTGGTCGTGGCCACCGATTGCGCCGCCTATGAACGACTGGGCCGGTGTGCCGAGCACATCCAGAATCGTCGTTGTTTCATCAACATCGATCATCACGCTTCCAACACCAAGTACGCGGACCTCAACTGGGTTTCCCCGCGTGAACCCAGCACGGGCGAACTGATTTTTGATCTCTGCCAATGGGCGGGCTGGAAGATAACGGCGCCGATGGCCAATTGCCTGTTCACCGCGGTGAGCACGGATACGGGAAGTTTTCAGTACGCGAGCACGACCCCGGACACTCTGGAGACGGCCGCTCATCTGGTCGAACGCGGTGCCGATCTGGGGCGGATCTGCCAGGAGGTCTATCAGAGTTTCCCGCTGACCCGGGTGAAACTGCTGCGGCATGTGTACAGCACCTTTCGGCTCACCCACGACAACCAGACCGCCTATTTTTGGCTGCGCCAGCGCGACTACGCAAGGGCGGGAGCGAGCACCGAGGAAAGCGAAGGTTTGATCGATCATATCCGGGCGATTGAAGGGGTGACGGTGGCGGTCGTTTTTGAAGAGGCCGGCGAAAACCTGACTCGCGTCAGTTGGCGTTCCAAGTTGCCGAAAATCGATGTGGCGGCCATGGCCCTGCATTTCGGCGGCGGCGGTCACAAGGCGGCGGCGGGAGCCCGGATTCCAGGAAATCCGGTCGGCGTTCAGCGGCGTGTCTTGAGCTTGGTGAAGAAGGCGCTGGCCTGATTTTGGGCGCACCGGTTCCCCGGATCGTTCCGCTGAATTGGGAATGGGGATGGGGACGGACCCTAAACGCCGCTCGAGTAATTCGTGGCTGCGCAATGTTCGGCAAACCTCACGGCGCGGCGGGCGACGATTCGCCAATCGAGTTCGGCGGCCACACGCTGACTCGCCTTCCGCCCGCACCGCTGGCGCTCCTCCAGTGGAACGTCCAGCCAGTGGAGGATGGCGTCCCCGAAACTGGAGCCGCTGAATTGACTGAATCGGAGGGCTTCTTCGGATCCAAAGTACGCTTGCAGATTTTCCAATGGCGTGCTCACCACCGGCAGGCCACAGCCGAGGTATTCCACGGCCTTGGCCACAAAGGCGCAATGGGTTCCCCGCGATTCCTCATAGGGAATGATGCCCAGCGTCGCGGCTTGCAGTTGGCGGGCGATTTCTGCGTAGGGAACAAAGCCAGTCAACTCGAGGCGTGCCTGCGGATGATTGGCCCGCACTTCCGCCGCGAATCGCCGCAGACTCTCCGTCTTGTTGCCGATGAACCGGAAGATCACCTCCGGGCGGCGGGTGATGACGTGGCTGACCGCCTCCCGGGCAATGGGCCCCAAATGATGCTGGTCAAAGGAACCGTGCATGACGACCACCGGTGGCCCCGAGGGCGGCAATGACGCGGGAATGAAAAGGGTGGCGTCGTAGCCGTATTGGATCGGGAGGATCCGTTCCTTCGGGTAGCCCGCTGCCGCCAGGCGATTCGCCAGCGCCTGGCTGACGGTGAGCACACCCTCGACCTGAGACCGGCGGGGAAGATTCAATTCGAGACGGTTCAATAGGGGGACCAGGCCACTCTTGTTGAAAATCGCGGGCCAGGTTTCCATGAACCCCGTGAGAAAATCCAGATAGTTCAAGACGACGGGAACTTTCAATTGCCGGCGCAGGCTGCCGGCGGCCACCGCGGAAATGGTGTGCTGGGCGAAGAGCAGATCGAAGCGCCAGGTGGCCCCATTCACTCGCCGCGCTTGGGACACCACCCGGCGCACCAGCGAGGCCAGGGCGAGCGGATAACCCAAATATTTGAGATTTCTCCACGCGGTGTAGCGCCCCATTTCCCACCGGCTAAAAAGATGCAACGTGACGCCAAACCGGACGGCCGCCGCCTGCGCATCGGGGAAAACGGGGCAGAACAAATGCACCTCGTGACCCCGGCGGACGAACGCCTCCACCAGGTACAGCGCTTCGGCGGATCCCCCGCCACTTGGGGGATAGAACGGCTCGTGGGTTAAGAAGGCCAGGCGCACGACGGAAAGGGCAGGGGATTCAAGTCCGACGAAGCGCGCGCTGGCTCACAGTTTTCCCTTGCTGCTGGGGATCAGCCCGGCGATCCGCGGATCATGCTGGCAGGCGAAATCGACGGCGCGGGCGAAGGCCTTGAATAGGCATTCCACCACGTGATGCGGTTCGCCGCCGTGCAGCAATTCGAGGTGGAGGTTGCACTTCGCTTCGTTGGTGAACCCCTGGAAGAACTCGCGGGCCAGGCCGAAGCGGAATGAACTCGACATATCCTGCCGGCGCTCGGCCAGCGGGATCGCCCGGTAGTTCAATTTGTCCATGCCGCTCCAGACCAGAAACGGCCGGCCGCTGAAATCGATGACGCATCGGGCGAGGCATTCATCCATGGGGACGTAGGCTTCGCCGGTGAACGGATTCCGGGGATCAAAACCAGTCCCGTATCGGCGGATGCCACGCTTGTCGCCGAGGGACTGCAATACGGCCTGACCCAGGGCGATGCCGCAGTCCTCCACCGTGTGGTGGGCGTCGATGTGGAGATCTCCCCGGCAACGCAGCTTGAGGTCACATACGGAGTGCCGCGCGAAGGCGGTGAGCATGTGGTCAAAAAAACCAATTCCCGTCCGCACCTCCGCCCGTCCGCTTCCGTCCAGATTCAATTCGAGGCGGATTTTCGTCTCGGAGGTGTCGCGCTTCAGTTTGGCCCGGCGAACAATCATTCGTCGGAGCGATAGGCGAAAGCGCCGTGGGGAGCCACCGGAAATTCGGCTGTTGGCGGATCGTGCAGTTGGCGCGGATGGGTGCCGGCGTGGGTTGGGGCGGCGACGCACTGGAAACGCGGGGAACGCTGGGTTAGGACTGCGACATGGCATCCGTGCTGGATATTCAGAGACTGACAATTGAGCGGAACAACACGGGGATCCTGCGGGAACTCTCGTGGCAGGTGCAACCGGGCGAGCAGTGGGTCGTGCTCGGTGCGAATGGCTGTGGCAAGACGTCGCTGTTGGCGGCCCTGACTGGTTATCTGATGCCCACGTCGGGCGAAATTACACTGCTGGGCGAACGCTACGGCGAGAGTGATTGGCGAGAGTTGCGTACTCAGTTGGGATTGGTCAGCTCGTCCGTGCGTCAAATGATGGGAGACACCGAGCCGGCTTTGGAAACGGTGGCCAGCGGCAAATATGCCATGATCGATTTTTGGGGCCGGCCGAAGCCCGCCGACCGACGACGGGCCTTGGCTCTATTGGCCGACATTGAATGTTCCCATCTCGCGAAGCGCCCATGGGCGGTGCTGTCGCAGGGCGAACGCCAGCGTGTCCTGATTGGCCGGGCGCTGATGGCTAATCCCCGGTTGCTCATTCTGGACGAGCCGTGCGCCGGATTGGACCCGGTGGCGCGGGAACATTTTCTTCGGTTCCTGACCCGCCTGGCCGCCCGCCCCGGGGCGCCCACCCTGATACTGGTGACCCATCACGTGGAGGAAATCGTTCCTTTGTTCACCCACGGATTGATGATGCGAGCGGGCCGGGTGGTGGCTGCGGGCAGCCTGGCCCGGGTGTTGAATTCAAAGTGCCTCAGCGAAACATTTGGGGTGGAGGTCAGGCTGCGCCGGACCCGTGGCCGCTTCAGTCTCGAAGTGCCTGGCCAAAGTTCGCACATTGTCTAAATGCGAGGTCGACTCCGACAGACGCGCCACAGAATGAGGCTTGGAATCAACCGGTGCCCGCCGACCGAAAGGTGCTTCGAGAGTTCGTGCTGAATTGGCCCGAAGGCGCGTCAAGCGCGGGCGGGGAGCAGTTCTTCGATCGGTTGACCAAAGGGGAGGATGGGCATCGGGCGGCCTGAGTAATCGTTGATGGATTCGTTGAAATCGATGCCGAGATGTTGATATACCGTGGCCCAAATGTCGTTGGGCGAAAGTATCCGTTCCACCGGATGCTCCGCTCGGGCATTGGTGGCCCCGATGATTTGCCCGGTGCGCATGCCTCCTCCGGAGACGATCAGGCTCATGGCCTGCGGCCAGTGGTCCCGGCCCGGTTGCCGAATCTTCGTTTCCGTGCCGACGTTCCTTTCAATGCGGGGAGTGCGGCCGAATTCGCCGGTCACCACCAGCAGCACCTTTTTGTCCAATCCGCGTGCATAGAGATCCTCGATCAAGGCGCTGACGGCTTGGTCGTAGACGGGGAATCTCCAGCGGGAGTCTTCGAAGATGTGGCAGTTGACCGCGTGGGAATCCCAATTGTAGGTGCATCCATTCGGGATCTTTGAACTCGGGAACGGGTTTTCCCAGACCATCGTCACAAAGGGGCAGCCTGCTTCCACCAGGCGCCGCGCCAGCAGACCGCGCTGGCCGTAGGCGCTCCAGCCATAGCGCTCACGGACGGCAGCCGATTCCTGCGACAAATCAAACGCGTCGCGCACCGCGGTACTCGTCAACATACCCACCGCCCGCTGACTGAAATGATCCATCGTCTCCATCATTCCGGTGGCATCCACGTCGCGACGGAGGCGGTCCATGCCCTTCAGCAAATGCAGCCGATCGTCCAGGCGCGTCGCCATGTCCGGCGTGAGTTCGAGATCGTCCACCCGGAAGGTCTTCTGGCTGGGATCCCCGGCGGCAATGAACGGCGTGTAACTGGTTCCGAGGTAGGCCGGACCCAGGCTGAAGACATCGACCTGGCTGCGACCCGAATCGACGCCCGCAACGCACGCCGGGAGACCGTTTTTGCGCCGGGGTTCCAGCATCTTGGCAACCACGGAGCTGGCCGCCGGGGCGTCGTTCACGAATTCCGTGGGCTTCGCCGGAATCCGACCGGTCATGAATCTTTTATGCGCACCACCGTGATCGGCAAAATCATGGCAGACGGAACGGAGGATCGTGAACTTGTCGGCGATTTTCGCCTGCAACGGAAAGAGTTCACTGATCCGCATGCCCGGCACATTGGTGCGGATGGGACGGAAATCGCCGCGGAACTCGGCGGGCGCGTCGGGCTTCAGATCGTAGGTCTCCAACTGGGAAGGACCGCCCGGCAGCCAGACGAAGATGACGGCGTTGTCCGTGACCTCACGACCGGCGTTGTCAGCCAACGCCTGAAGTCGAAGAAAATCACTGAGCCCGAGTCCCAGGACACTCAATGCGCCGGCCTGCAAAAAGCTCCGCCGCGAGGTGGGTCCCAGACAAGGGCGCAACCGGTTTTGGCTCGGTGACACGGGTGAAGATGACCGGGTGGTCCCTGGCGCGCAAGCGGTGGAAGTGCCCGCAGCCGCTGCGAACGGATTCCCTTCAATCCAGTGTCCGTTGCAACCATTCGATGGTGCGATCAGGCCAGCTCGTCACGTTGTCACTCGTGCGTCGCAAGCCGTAGCCGTGGCCGCCCTTGGGGTAGAGGTGCAGTTCCGCCGGCACCTTGGCCGCGTGGAGGGCGAGGTAGTAGTGGATGGGATTCTCCACCCGCACGCCGTCGTCCTGGGCCATGACCAGAAACGTCGGGGGCGTCTGCGCGGTCACGGTTACAGCACTGGTAAGTTTTCCGTCGCCGCCTT
>JAYTHD010000330.1:0-8234 GCA_043732975.1 Verrucomicrobiota bacterium | reverse complement strand
CCCATGGAAAACATCCCCAACCGCTACCTGCTCCCGAAGTCGTCTCCAGGCAAATGAAAGCGGGGCGAACCACTAATGGACACGAATGAGCACGAATTTCGGGTCATAGGACGATCCGTTCCCATTCCAATCCCGTGTGAAATCCAGGGGTCGAAAGCCCTCCTCCTTGAGGATTGGCCTTTCCTCACGGGCTTCTGATTTGTGCCTATTCGTGTCCATTCGTGGTTGAATCGAATGCGGTCAACTCCGCGGCGGGGCGACTTCGCGGACGGCCGCGCCATGGCTGTCGCTCAAGATCAGGATTGAGAGGCGGTCGACGCTGTCCATTTCGCCCGGTCGTAGCATTTGATAGTCGAGGCCGGCCGGCCCGGAACTCTCTGTGGATTCCGCCCCGGCATTCTGCGGGTTGCCGCTGTTGAGGCTGGCGTAGTCGAATTTACCCCGCAGATCCGTATACCCGTCCTTGTAGAATCGGACGGTGCCATTGCGGAGACGCGCATAGACTTTGACGTAGGCCTTGCTGACGGCGCGGTCGTTGGCGGCGTCGCGCAGGTCGAGGCGGCCATAGTTTTCGGCGAGGGCGAGCTTGAAGGTATTGGCGTGATAAGCTTCGGCCTTGCGGAGGCCGGCACCGAGCACTTCGACCAGCACGTTGGCCTGGGAGAATCGTCCCGGCAGCGGGACCTCCAGCGAATCCTGTCCCGCTGGTAACGCCTGCACCGTACTGAGGGTCGGCTTGATGATGTTGAAGCGACCCGCGTCACGAGTGACGAACGGGCTGCTGCTGAAGAGAAACTCCGGATCCATCAGGTAGTAATTGATGGTGACTTCGCGCAGATTTTTCCAGGTCAGCGCCACGGTGCGCTTCTCCACCTTGAAGTCGAAGACCGGTTCGCTCGCGGCCAGATCCGCCTGGCGTTTTTCACGATCCGGCGCGTCGTTGGGGCGCGTGGCCGGCTTGCCCTCGATCTCGTCCAGTTGCGCACTCACCTCGGCAAACAGCGCCCGCCAACGGTCAACCGGATAGGCGGCGTATGGCGTCGCGATGCCGCGCGCTTCCGCCAGATGTTCCTCGAAGAAGGCGGCGTGGCAGCGGAAGTAATCCAACTGCAATCGGGTGGCCACGGAATCCGGCCGGAGGGTGCGAAGCCGTTCCAGCGCTTCGCCGATGCGATCCTGCAGGAATAAATAATAGACCATGGCGAGATTTTCCGCCGGGCCGGGCGTCGCCTGGTGGGCGAGGATACCGAGCAGGCGTTGATATTGTTCGCGGAACACGGGGTTGGCGATCCGGTGCTCAGCGCCGACCCGGTGCGCGCGTTGGTTGACTAGTGGCGTGTATTCCAGGTGCTCGTAGGTGTGACGTTCGACGGGATCGATGGTGACCAGTCGGGTGTTGAGCCAGGGTCCGCACTGGTGGAGGAAATCGTCGTGGTGCCGGAGCCATTCCCGGAGCGACAGCGTGTCGTTGTGGAGCACCCCGTAGCGATAGATCGGCTCGCTCCAGAGGTGGTTCTGCTGGAGGAAGACTACCAGCCGGCGGAAGAAATCCACGCGCGCCCGGGCGCGCCACGCGACCCGTTCGAGGTTGAGCCGGGCGAGATTGTTTTGCGCGAGGAAATCAAACACCTCGGCGTCGGTTCCCAGTTGCGACACATAATCCCACGAAGCCTTGTCGATCTGCGACAACTTTCGGACGACGGGAAAGTCGAGGTTGCGCGCGGTTCCGGCGGACTTGCCGGCGAGGGTCACGCTGGCCGGGAAATGGGGGAAGGCGGCGCCATTGGTCGTGGGCGCCGGGAAATAGAAATAATACTCGGACTGACGGGTGCTGAACGGCTCCAGCCGGAAATAGCGACTGTCCGTGGCCTTGCTGCCCAGCACCGGCAGGGCGCCGCGGGGCACCTGAGTGAGGAGATCGAGTTTCAACGGGGACGATCCGGGATTGCTGATCACGAGCTGGGCCCCATAGACAACCCCGGCGAGAAATTCACCGGCGACGAATTTGTCGAACCTTTCATTTCCCTCCTGCCGGTAGCGGTCGCCCTGACGGTAGAAATTCTCGCTGATGAGCAACGCCGGTCCGGCGCCGGCGGGCTGCGCTTCCGACGGTTGAAATTGCCGATGGAAAAGAATGACCGCTCCGCCGGCCGTGAAGGTGAAGGCATTATTCGCCGTTTTTCCAACGTGCTTCGGCGCTTCAAACGGGAGATCCAGCACCGCGAGGGCGAGCATCATCTCCGTAAAATTGCGATGAGCCTCGGCGAGGTGGGGCGACAGAAACGGCGACCGGCCATCCCAGGCGGCGAAATCCCGCCAGAAGGTGTTGATCGATACCAGGTCCGCACCCTGTAGATCGATGGGCAGATGGTAGTAATTGTTCTCCGCCCATTCCTTCGTGGGTCCGAGCGAGCGGTAATAGGCCCGTTCCAGCGCCGCGGTGCGGAGTTGGATCGCGTCGGCCTGGGCAAAGTAGAGAGCCGTTTCCCCCATGGGGAGATTAGTCGACAGGTCTTTCGAGTCGTCCGTCGTCGTCAGGCCCGGTTTGCCACCCTTCCGGCCATTGGCGCGCTGGGCCGGTCCCCTGGCAGCACTGGTCTCAGATTTTAGGAATCGCCCGGCCGCCTCCGGGGCGACCGCCAAGCCGTAGCGTTTCGCCAACTGCGGATCCATCCGGGAATTGGCGGGGGCGGGGGCCGCCGCCGCCTCGTCCAGAATCCGTTCGACATTGCCGCGAGCTTCCCGGAAATTGCCGCCACCACCCATGCCGCCCACGCCGCCCGACGCCTGTTCCATAGCCCGTCCGCGCAGGGCCGTTTCAAACAGCCGGTCGGTCTCCTCCGGATTCGCTGGCAACAGCTCCCACAGTTCGCGCAGGTGCCGCGCGGTGTTAGCCGACTCGCCGGGCAACCTTCGGGCCAGCAGGGCGCGCTCGACCACATTAAGCCGCGCATAGGCCCACGGTTCCAGAAAACGCTTCAGGTCCGATTCCAGCAGGTATTCGTCCATGAAGGTTTTGTCCTTCTTGTTGTTTAGGTAGGGCTGAATGACCCGACCGAAAAACGCGGGATCTTTCCGACTCAGGAAGAAGTTCAACTCATGACAGGCGAACTCACTGTAGCGCGCCTGTTTTTCGGCGTCCTTCAGCGTCGGCCATCGCAGGATCCAGGCGAAACGGGTGAGATTCGTATCCCCATTGAGCGAGGTGTAGAGGGCGTGTACGGACGCCAGGGTGTCGTAAGTCTCGAGGTCGCCGGTGAGGATGTCGGCGATGGTCAGCGTGCCGCCTACGGCCAGGACGGTGACCTCCTTGCGTTCGGCGGAAGGTCTGGCCGGATCCAGATTCCGGATCAAGCGCAGGTCCCGGAAGCGGGTGGGCTGCTCCGACAGAGTGAAGGTTCCCCAGACCGCACTGCCCAGATCCTCGGCGTAAATCTGCACATGTTGACGATCGCCGAGCGCGGTCGCCGGCACCTGGACCCGGCCCTGCGCGTCGGGCATCAGATTGTAGGAGACCGGCGCGGCATCGCTGAGGAAATCGAGGTTTTCGTCGTCCGCGCCGGGCCGGCTACTGCCCCCAGCGGCGTCCATAAGCTTGGCGTCCATCTGGGATCCGGCGCGGGCACCCGCCATCGCCATCGGCGCCTGCATCCGATCGAGCGTCTGGGGTTGGGTGTCGGTCGACCGCTTCTCCCACGGATTCTGCAGCAGTCCCGGTCGGGGCAGCAGGTTGCCGGGGAATTTGGGCGCGTAACGGCGCTCGAGGATGTAGCGGTATTCATCGCCGATGGCCCGACCTGTGGCGTAGAGATTGGGCAGTTTGTCCGGGGTTCCCCACGACGAGCCGAAACGGCCGAAGCCGGCGAGTCCGCCAAACAGCCCCCGACCGGGCAGGAACCGCGTGGCCCCCACATGAACCCGCGTGGAGGGATTCCAGTTCCGCAATTGGATGGCCACGCCGTTGGTGGAAACATCGGCGGATTCGATCTGCAGCGAGGCGTCGTCGCGCACCTCCAACAGTCGGTTCGTGGAGAGAAGCCAGTTGGCGAAGACAACACCATCGGTGACGCGCACGTCGACGGTGTGGATCCCGTCATCGACCACGCGCAGTGAATAATCCCCGGGCTTCAAGCCGGCAATCTCAATGAAGGCGTCGACGGGTTTCGCCGCGGCGGAGAGATCGGCGACGTATTCACCATTCCGCAATTCGAGCAAGGAAATCGCACCGGGCTGGGGTTTGCCGTTCCACGGGATGCGGAGGCCTTCGCCCACCCGGGCGTGGAGTGTCTGCGGCCAGGTGCGGGCGAGGTCGTCGAGTGTCCAACTGTTCTTCCGTCCGTTGGGGAGATCGGTCTGGACGCTGGCTATTCCTTCCAGTGCTCCGAGCAGAACGCGCCCACGATCATCGGTGCGGAGCGGCAGCGTTTCCACACGGGTGAAGCCATCGCGCCGGAGATGGAAGAGCACCTGTTGGTCGGCAATGGGCTCGCCATTTTTGCCCAGTAATTCAAAGACGTGATTCGTGCCAAACTTGGAGAGATGTCCGTCACTGACGGCGTCCGTACGATCAATGCCGTTGAGGTTCCATGTCCGCGTGGCCGAGAGTTGCCGCTTTTCACCGGCTTGACTCAAGAGGTCGACCCGGCCCGACAAGGTGACCGTCAGTAGCGCCAAACGGTCGGGCACCGTGAATTTGTGGGTGAAGACATTGCTGGCGTTGAGAGCGAGGGCTGGGCCCTTGATCTCGGCGGTGGTGTTGACGCCGTCCAGCGTGGAGAAAACAATGGTGAGCCGGGCGTCCTGGAGCAGTTCCGGTGCGATGCGGGCCTCGCCGAGCGTGAGCGCGGCGCGGATGGCCAGAACGGCTTCCCGACGGGCCAGCAATTGCTCGCGCTCCACGTGGAATTGCGCGTCGAGCCGGTATTCCTCGGCGTGATGCTCGAAACTGGCGAGACTGGCAAACCCGCCGGCGGCGTCGGCAAGCACGATCGGGCGGTGGCCAGGTTGGGCAGTGAATGGCACCTGGATCTGCCCGCTCTTTTCGTCGGGGCTCCATTTCCGACCATCCAGCCAGGCGACTGCACCCGGGACGGGCCGATGACCTTCGTCGAGGATCGTGATCAGGTCGCCTGCGGGTCCGGCCTGTTCCACGAGCGAGTACTGGCCCTTGCGGATGAGGGCGCGCGACGACTTCCCGCCGCCGATGAATTCGATCACCCACGCACCGCGTTTTCCCTTCAGCTCGGGAAAGGGAAAAGTGCGGCGCACCCGCTTGAACGGTGAGGTTTCCCCGTCGTGGGTTTGCTCACTGTTGGCCACCAGGCCGTCGAGATTGAGATCGGTGTTGAGCGGACGCTTCTGATTGAGGAAGAAGCCCAACGTGTTCAGTTCGTGGATCCGCACGATGATCTTCGGCGTGTGTTTGAACGTGACGTCAATGCCCACGTCGCCGTCCACCGGAATGAATTGAGGATTGGTCGCGGGAAATTCGATGTCGACCCGCTCTTTCAACGCCTGGTACGCGGACGGCGTGAGCAGGGAGGCCCATTGTTCGGGATCGCCAGCTCCGGCGGTGATCTTGGCCTCGGCGAAGACCGGCTTCACCCAGGCTTCCTGCAGCCATTCCGCCCACAGGTCCCAGGAGGCATCCTCGGCGGCAAAGTGAAGTACGTACTGGCGCACCAAATCCTCGTCGAAGCCGATGGCCGGCAGGCGCAGACCGGATTCCTCGAACGCGGCGTTGAGGTCGACGGGATGTCGAGCGACATCCGAGCGCTCCAGGAACCGGGGGTTCATGTAGGCGACCGGACGGGGCAGTTTCAGATATTCGATGAACCGCGCCCGATCGTAAACGCCGCGGGCACGATCATGCTGGAGCCGCGCGTACAGGACCTGCGCCTTCAGTGAGTTGAAGCTCGCTGACAAATTGCGGACATATTCCCATGAGCGTTCCAGCCAGGCTTCGCGCTCGACCGGATCGAATTCGGCGTCGGCGTCCGCACCCGGACCGAGTTTCCTAAGCTTGGCGAAGACAAACGCGCTTGATTCGGCCAGTGCCGGCACCTGCTTCTGCATGGCGTCGAGCTGCTCGGGCAACAGGGCTCGGTGGATCGCGAATTCACCAAATCCGCGGCTCTCCTTGGATTTCAGATCGCCGACGATTCGTTCGACCAACCCCGGGACGTCGGGACGGCGGAGGCGGGCCAGCAGGCTGCGAACTTGGGCCGGACGCAACGGTGTCTGCTCGCGGACGAGCCGTTCCAATTCCTCATCGGTCACACGCCCGAGGTCGTCGTTCGCCAAGGCGGTCTGAAGGTAAATACTCCGCGCAATCCGGGCGGGATCGAGCGAGGTGGGGAGGTCGGGTTTGCGATCGGGAATTTCCTGAACGTGGTTGAACTGCGGATCCAGATGGTCGCGCAGATATTGCAAGGTCTTCCCGGGATCGGTGTCGTAGCCGATGAGGGCTTGCCGGTTCTCAATCGTCCGGCGCTGGTCGGAATTGGGGAATCGCGTCGCCCATTGTTCGAGAATGGCGGTCAGTTTAGCCCGCTGGCCCGAGTTCTGGTAGTGGAGGGCGTGGTAGTAATAGTAATCCTCGGTCCCGGGCACGAGTTGGCCGAGGACCGCCTCGCGGTCGGCAGCGAGGGCGAAAGGTTCGATAAACCCGATTTCGTTCTCGGCGCGGGTGGTCATGGCCAAAAAAGTGAGACTCAGGCTGAGGACGGTGGCGAGGGTGGTGCGCGTGTTCATGGAGAAAAGGAAACTCCTTTTCCAATATGACACCGGACCTGGGAAAAACTTAGCGGAAATCGTCTAAAAATTTTTGCGGCCGTGGTAACAGTCGGCTGCCGCTTTGCTTCAGGACGAGAATTGCCAATCGGCATTTGGGTCACCTCCCCGGGCAACCGCTGTTGCAAAGCGGTAGAGGACAACCGCGGTCCACGACACTATCGCGACATTGTGTGATTGGATCCCCAGATCCCCGGCTCCTCTCGTTGCGTTCTTTGCGGCGTTGCGTGAAATTCTCTTGGTGTGGAACCGGAACCCGGAACGGTCTCACGCAAAGCCGCCAAGAACGCAAAGGAAGGTGAATTACCGGTCCCTTTGGAAGAACGGCCGGCATCTTGAGGCGCCATCGAAGTCGCGCCAGCGTCTTGGAGTGCGCGTGACGCAGTCGGCGAAGTCACCGCTTTGGATGGGCACGTATCCAGACAAACCGACTTCCGCCTCACCAGATTTGTGACGGAAACCCAGCAAGCAAGGTGGTACGAGAGTTCTCGCGAGTATCCCTTCCTCCCGGTAGAGCGAGGTTCAGACGAGCTAGACGGTGACGAAAAAAGTGGCGGAAGCCCCGATGCGCCCGCAACCGCTACTTGGCATCCTTGGCCCCAGACTTCTCCCGGGCCCGCTCTTCCTCCT
This sequence comes from Verrucomicrobiota bacterium, assembly GCA_043732975.1. Taxonomy (GTDB): domain Bacteria; phylum Verrucomicrobiota; class Verrucomicrobiia; order Limisphaerales; family UBA9464; genus CANIZL01. Next base: position 812 of record JAYTHD010000330.1, on the reverse strand, counting down.
TCGCTTTCGCCTTGGCCTTCGCTTCCTCATCCGCCTTCAGCACTCTGATCTTTTCGTTCACCCAGTCGTCGGCGCCGGCGCCGCGGGCTTGTTCATAGTAGCCCCGGGCTTCCTCACTGGCACCCAGCAGTTCGTGGGCTTGCGCGCGTTCGGTGAGCAGGTTGGGATCGTTGGACGTGGCGCGGAGACGCCGGTGGACCTCCTCGAGCGCCGCTTCGAGATCGGTCCGGGCGGTCGTCGTCTCACCCTTCGCCGGCCGGGCCCGGGCGCGGCGGATCAGCCACGAACACTTGACTCGCAACGTCTTCAATTCCGATCCAATGAGCGGCAGCGCGGCAGCGAATTGCCGGTCATCAACTAAGGCCTCGACCCGTTCAATCTCCAGGACCCCCGCGCCGGTCTCCCGGAGGCCCTGTTCCAGACCGGCCAGGCGTTCCTTGGACAGGCCCAGGCGATGCTGGAAATCACTGCGCGGAAGGTACCATTCCACATTGGAGAGCTGGATCGGGATGGCCGCCTCGGTGTCTTCGAGCGCCTTTTTGTCCTCGTGGCGTGCACCCAGAAATTCGGCACGGAGGATCCGGAGCTTGGCCAGTTCGGTCGGCTGCTCCGTCTTGAACTTCAAGGCGTGGTCCAGCGGCCTTGGCCCCGGCGCGTCCACCTCCCGGTTCCGATCTATAATCGACCGAACTGGATTTTCGAATCGAATTCGATCCGATGCCTGACTACGAAAATGTGATCACTGATTGATGCTAACCGGCATCAAGGCGCACCACCTTGCCCAGAAGTCACCAAAAAACTGACTCTTTTAA
>JAYTHD010000329.1:0-8756 GCA_043732975.1 Verrucomicrobiota bacterium | reverse complement strand
CGCGGGGTCAATGTTTATCCAACGGCTGTCGATGAGTTGATCCGGAGTTTCCCGGAGATCGGTGAATACCGGGTGACGCACGATCTACGGGGCGCCCTGCCGGAGTTGCGTTTGGAAGTGGAGAGTTCGTCGACCGCAGCGGAAGGCCTGGCGCTGAAGCTCAAGCATCAGCTCGGTCTCCGCATCCCCGTTCAGACCGTTTCCCCCGGCACCCTGCCCCACTTCGAGCTGAAGGCCCGCCGCTGGCAACGGCTGACCAACGATGCCTGAAGCGCAACCAGCACCACAGCGACCCCTTTAGAAAATGAACCGCGGATGGCGCGGATAACGCAGATACGGAGCCCCACTTTTCGAGTCAATCCGCGTCATCCGTGCCATCCGCGGTCAAAATTCTTTGGAAGTGTCGCTGCAGCGTTAGCGCCGCCACCAGCTCTTCTTGCCACCCTCGGCGACCGCGAGGCCGGTTTCCGGATCGATGCCGGCCTGCGGTGCGAATTGTCGGACCAACAACTGCGAGCGCGCCGCCGTGAGGGCCAGGATGAACTCGTCATAGCTGGCCGGGCGTTGGCGCGGATCCTTCGCCATCGCGTGCGTCAGCGCCTCGCTGGTGCCCTGGCTGACGCCAGGCAAAACCTCGTGGGCCGGCCGCAGGGGTGTGTTCAACTGCGCGGCGATCACCTCCTCAACCGTCGCCGCCTCAAAGGGGACATGGCCGGTCAAGGCGTGATACAAAGTACCCGCCAGGGAATACAAATCCGCCTTGAAAGTGTCGCCCTCCTGGCGCACCCGCTCCGGCGCAATGTAATACGGCGTGCCAAAAATCGGTGCACCGAGGTCGGCATCCGCATCCGCCTTCCGCGACAGTCCGAAGTCCACCAACTTGGGTTCGCCCTCCGAATTGAAGAGGATGTTGCCCGGTTTGATGTCCAGGTGCAACAGGCCGTGTTTCAAGGCCGACGCCAGCGCGCCCGCCAGTTTGATGCCGATATCCAGCACCTCGAGTTCGGCGACGCGACCATTCCTTTCGATGAACGAATCCAGACATCCGGCATCCGCCAACTCCATCACGAGGTATTTGTCCTGCTCGTTCTGGTCGAAGGTATAGATGTGGATGATGTTTGTGTGGTTAAGTTGCGCGCACGCGCGGGCTTCCACGACGAAGTTCTGCACCGACTTCTCGTCCTGAGCGAACTCCTGCTTCATCAGTTTGACGGCCACCTCGCGGCCCAGCGTGGTATCCCACGCCCGGAAAACGGTGCCCATGCCGCCGGATGCGATGATCGACCGCAACTCGAATTGGCGGAGCATCGCGGGCATCATGACGGGACGCTGGCACTTGGAGCATGGCACCTCCTGCAGGGGCGACAGCTCACCCGACAAAAACACCCGTGCCTGGCAAGATGGACAGGTGACCATCTTCATTGATTTTCGTTCGGCAGTCATTGAATCGCAGCGGCGCAACCTACCCATGAACCCACCAACGACAAGGATCGAACCGCAGAAACCGTGATGGAATCGTGAAAAGCCGGTGGAAAAGGCGCTTGGCCGGCCCAAAGCCGGCGATGGGTGCCTGACAAATTTGCCTGATTTGGCGATTGAGCACCGGCTGATTTTGCGCCTCAATTCCCGTCTGCATGAAAAAGCTCAACGTCGGAGTCATCGGTCACGGCTGGGTCGCCACCGCGCACATCCCGGCTCTCAATGCCACCGGAAAGGGCCAGGTCACGGCCATCTGCAGCCACCGCCCGCTGGACGAGGCGGCGTTGTCGAAACAGTATGGTTCGCCGATCAAGGCCTATTCCGACGTCAAGGCGATGTTGAGTGACCCGACGTTGGACGTGATCGACATCTGCTCGTTTCCCAAGGATCACCCAAAGCAATTCATCGCCGCACTGGCCGCCGGGAAGCACGTGATTTGTGAAAAGCCGCTGTCGCTGCAATCGAAGGATCTCGAGGCAATCGCCGCCGCGGTGCGGAGGAATCCCACACGCCGCACCTGCGTAAATTTCGAAGTCCGCTGGTCGGGACAATTCCAGACGATCAAGTCCGTCCTCGACGCCGGATTGCTGGGCGAGGTGCATTTCGCCGAGGTCGATTATTTTCACGGCGTCGGCCCGTGGTACGGACAATTCCGCTGGTCGTCCAAAAAGGCGGAAGGCGGCTCGAGCCTGCTCAGTGCCGGATGTCACGCCCTGGACGCGCTCCTCATGTGCCTGGAGGGGGCGGAACCCGCCGAGGTGACGGCGTACAGCACGTCGTCGAAGAGCGAGCATTTTTCCGCGTACGATTTTCCCACGACGCAGATCAGTCTGGTGAAGTTCAAGGACGGCCGGGTGGGCAAGACCACCTCCTGCCTCGACTGCCTCCAGCCCTACTATTTCCACACCCACCTGATCGGCTCGCACGGGTCGTTGTTGGACGACCGGTTTCACAGCACGAAGCTGGGCGGACTCAACAAGGCCAGGTGGAGCCAACTCTCGTGCGGTTCGGTCGATTCAGGCGACGTCAAGGATCATCCCTACGAAAGCCAGTTCCACGCGTATTTTGACGCGGTCAATGCCGGACGTGAAATGCCGCTGACGTCGTTCTGGGACGCGTATAAATCCCATCAGCTGCTGTTTGCCGCGGACAAGAGCGCCACTTCGGGAAAGCCGGTACGGCTCTAGTCGTCGCCGGCCCAAAATTTCCCGGTCCCATCTGCAAAATGCCCTCGGCCCTCGCTCTCTTTGCGCACCCGGACGACATCGAATTCCGGGCGGCGGGGACGTTGCTTTTGCTAAAGGATGCCGGCTGGGATTTGCACTATGGCAACGTCTCCTCCGGCAATCTGGGCTCCACCGTCATGAGGTCAGCCAGGACGGCGGCGACGCGCGCGAAAGAGGCCCAGGCGGCCGCTCGTGAACTCGGAGCCACGTGGCATCCGTCGATGGCCCGGGATCTGGAGATCTTTTACGAAGACGGTCTCCTGCGCCGCCTATGCGCGCTGGTCCGGGAGGTTGAACCCGCGGTGATTTTTACGCATCCGCCCCAGGACTACATGGAGGATCACATGATCACCTGCCGCCTGACCGTGACCGCCGCGTTTGCCCGGGGCATTCCCAATGACCCGAGCCGTCCCCGGCGCCGTCCCACGCTGGCCCCGCTCACGCTGTATCATTCGGCGCCGCACGGTCTATGCGGTCCGCTCCGCCAAACTTGGGAGCCGGAATTCTACGTCGATACGACCACCGTCCACCCACGCAAACTGGCCGCGCTGGCCTGTCATCGAAGCCAGAAGGAATGGCTGGATGCGTCGCAGGGCATGGACAGCTATCTGGTGGCGGCCACGGCCGATTCCGAGGAACTCGGGCGACGCTCGGGATGTTTCCAGCACGCGGAGGGATTCACCCGGCACCTGCACCTGGGCTTTGGCGGCGCGGACGACGATCCGGTGGCCGAGGCACTGGGCCAATTCTGCCGGCGTCGGTAGCGCCCCGGCCCCACGGCATGTCGAACGGCACTCGGGAAGGTTTCAAGGGTTATCGCGGCCGGATCGCGCCGTCGCCCACGGGCCGATTGCACCTGGGGCACGCCCGCACTTTCTGGACGGCCCATCAACGGGCCCGAAATGCGGGAGGCCGACTCCTTTTGCGGATCGAGGATTTGGATCCACAGCGGGCGCGGCCGGAGTTCGTGGCCGGTATATTTGAGGACCTGCGCTGGGCGGGGATTTCCTGGGACGAAGGCCCGGATGTGGGCGGTCCCTGCCCGCCTTATGTGCAGAGTGAAGGTTTGGACAATTACCGCGCCGCCTGGGCGCAACTGCGCGATGGGGGATTTCTTTTCCCCTGCACTTGTTCCCGAAGAGATATCGCGCAGGCCGTCTCCGCGCCTCACGCCGGCGACGATGAAGTGATCTATCCCGGGAACTGCCGCGCCGCTGTCCTGCCCCCCGGGGATCGGCCGGTCGCGTGGCGGTTCCGGGTGCCATTGGGGGAGACGGTCGGCTTCGTGGACAACCGTCTGGGACCCCAGGAATTTGTCGCGGGCCGGGACTTCGGGGATTTCGTCGTGTGGCGTCCGGACGGACTTCCCAGCTACCAACTTGCCTGTGTTGTCGACGACGCCCGGATGCGCATCACTGAAGTCGTGCGAGGTGAGGATTTACTGGTAAGCACTGCCCGCCAGTTGCTCCTCCATCGTGTCTTAAAACGGCAACCCCCGGCATTTTTTCATTGCCCCCTGATGCGGGACGAATCCGGGATCCGACTCGCCAAACGACACGACGCACTCAGTCTGGTCGGGCTCCGGGAAGCGGGCCACCTGGCGGAAACCCTGCGCAGCAGCGCCGATTTCAGGCCTTCATCTTATCGGTCAACTTGAGGACGGCGCCTCTCAATTCCTTCCCCGCCTTGAATTTGACCACCGCGCGGGCCGGAATCGGCACGTCCGTCTCGGGCTGATTGGGGTTGCGTCCGACCCGCGCCTTGCGGACCTTCACCTCAAAGACACCGAAATTGCGGAGTTCAATCGTCTCGCCGCGGCGCAACGCCGCGGCCAAAACATCCAGGGTGCGTTGAACGATATCAAACACCTGGTCCTGAACTAAACCGCTGTCCTGACTGATACGGGTAACAATATCACGTTTTGTCATGCCAGATGAAATGTAGATGAGCCAAACTGCGCTATCGGCGGGGGACGAGAAGGCCGCAACTCGGCGGCGTTGAATTAATTAGCCAGCCCCCTGCCGGCGGGTCTAGCCACAAATATCCCGCCTGCCAGGCGGCAATCAACCTCACCCACCGTCACGCCTTCAACCCGCATCCGGCGGCAAAAAATCCGACACGACACCCCCTCCGCGAGTCTCCGCTCCGCACCGGAAACGCCTACGGCGCTCCACCGGAGCCACCGCCCAGATGGGATGCACCCTTCGGCAATTCCCAGGCGACGTTGTACCAGCCCAGGAACATCTCATCCCAGGATTGTTCCCCCCAATGAATGGCCTTTTGGGGATTCGGATTGGCCGGATTTCTCGCGGAATTATCGTACGCACCGTCCAGCACCGCCCAAGTCCCCGGGACAATTTTCATCGGCTTCTTCAAGGCATAGGTCATCTGCCAGTTGAAGTCATAGCGGGGCACGGACGCGATCGCCTCCCGGGCGCCATCGGGCCGCAACAACTCAAACCGCATCCATTTGCCGCGCAAATGCATATGGGGCGTCACACTATAAAGAGTGGCCTCGCGGGTAAAACCATAGAGCCTCTGCACCTTGGAATTCGGATCCCCCGGCAGGATTTCAAACTGCGCATTCACCACTGGAACACTTTCAAAGCGATGCGTCGGCGGCTCCTTCATCAGGTACAGGCCGATCTCGGTGGCATCGGTCTGCGGTGATCCGCAGGTGGTGTAATGCAATTCGAGGTCGAATTTCGCATTCTTGGGCAAAAACTTTCCGGCCCCTTTCGGATACGGCGCCTGCGAAGCTCCGGGAGCCCAACCGACAAACATCTCGTTCTGACCCAGATGATCCTTTTCGCCATGATCCAGGACGCGTCCAATGACGTGATGCAGCACCTTGCGATTGCCGGGCTTGGCGTACACAGCACCCACCCAGGCCTCCTGGGCGTTGCCAGCGAAGACGGTGACGTGGCGATAGTTCAGCACGCCACTGGCCGGAATCTGCTCCGGCTGCGGCAGGTGCAGGATGATGTCCGGTTGCCCCAGCGGCCATTCCGGCGGCGCTACCAGTGCCAATTGCTCCAGCGGATCGACCTCGCCGTCCCGGTCCGCTCCCTGATGCACCCAGCGCAATAATGTCTGCGCGTCCTTGACGGACAACGCGGCCTCGTGGTTCAGCTTGCCCACGAGGGTATCCGCATCCCATGGCGGCATCCGGTGGTCCAAAATCACCTCTTCGATCATCGCTGCCATGCCCTTCACCTTGCGATGATTTTTCATCGCCCAGGAACCGATATTTCCCTCGCTGTGGCACGACACACACTTGGCCGTCAGGATGGGCGCAACGTCCTTGGTGAAGGAAACCGGTTGTTGGTCGGCCCCGATGCCGCCCTCAAAATGGATCAGGCAACCATGGGCCACCGTCGTCGCCACGGACACCGGTTTACCACCCAGAAAAGCCGTCAGGGCGTTTTCCAGAAAACGATCCGTCGGCTGGGGCTTGGCGGCCCCTTCGACAAACTGGTCGTCGATGGCTCCGTGATAAATCTCCGTCCAGTCCTTGGTCGAAATTAAAATCGCCTCGCCGGTCCGCCGAACCCCCAGATGCCGGGCGACTCCCTGCGTTTCATCCTTCAGTACGGGCAAATGCCAGATTCCCAATTCGTGGGCTTCCTTCGAGATTCCCTTGCGGTCATCGCCCGAATTGGCATTGACCAGCCAGACGCGCAGCCCCTGGGGACCAAACCGTTCCTGCAGGTCACGCAACTTGCTGGCGGACTGGCGTGCCACCGGACAATCGTTGGCCGTAAAAAAGAGCAACACGGCAGCGCCATCGGTGCGCCGCAGCTCGTGCATGCGGCCCTGATGATCCAACAGGGCGAAATTCACCACCGGCTCGGCCGCTGTGGCAACCGAGATCTGCGCCCAGGCAACAAATATGAAACCGGCGAAGCGGAGCAACATCCTCATCGTACCGCTTCAGATAGGGGAAGACTGGCAGAAGTTCAAACGAAGCCGGCACGATTCGATGGGGCACCTTACTCCGGCCCTTGCGATTTTGGCTCTGGCAGCAGGAACCCGATCGCCAGGCTCAGGAATGCAATCGCCGTCGCCACGCAGCCCGCGGCCTGCGCCACGTGCAGGGGCAAGGTCGGACCCTTGTCCGCCAGCATGGGCGCCACCCAGTTCGTGGTCACAAAGGCCATGCTGGTGCCGATCATCCGCCCGCCCACGTTGGTCGCAAAGCTGCCGCCGGTGCCGCGCAGATGCAGTGGGAAGGCCTTCGGCAGGTATTCCCCGAAATAACTGAATTGAGCCACCGTCAACAAGCCGCAGACCCCGTAGGCCCACAGAAAAGTCGTCCCGCCTTGCGGAAAGAAGACGAAATAGGTCAAGGGCAGCACGATCAGGGCGGGAATCTGAAACACCCGCAGGAGGACGACGCGTCGCAACCCCGCAATCAACAGCAGCGCCAGCAGGATCCGGCCGATGAGCCCGCCCATTTCCTGATGGAACTGGACGGTGTCGGCCATCTTCTTCACTTCATCATTGATGGGCTTTTGCTTCCCAAAGTTCTCCCGGATCTTTCCCGTGATTTCCTTTTGCGCCGCGTCTCCGGGAGCGAGGGCGTTGAATTGCTTGTTGAGCGCCTCGGCCTCCTTGCGTAGCGGCGCGAGGGCCTTGGCCTGCTCCCGCAATTCCGGCAGACCCGGAGTCACGCGTGAGACCGTCACCTGCAGCGCGCCAAAGGCTATGCCATAGGCGCAGGCGGAAAGCGCGGCGGTGACGAGGGTGACCCGGCAGAGTTCCGGGGCGAACAGCGCAGCAAAGCTCGGCCGCTGCAAGGTGCCCGCCGCCCGGCGTTCCCGCCAGATCCGACTCTCGGGCACAAACGGCAACAGCAACGCCACCGGCAACGCCGGCAGGAACCCGGTCAGCAGCAGGTACCGCCAGGAAGCGGGATCCCCGCCCCCCAGACCCACCGGCAACCCCAGATGCGGCAGGCCTTTCAAGTGGCTGCTGATCCAAAAACTTACCGCCGTCACCAAAACACCTCCGAGGGAGGCAAAGGCCTGGGAGATGCCCAGCCAGCGCTCGCGCTGACGTCGGTCGTCAAAAATCTCCGCCAGCCAGGTGATCGCCGCCACGAATTCCACACAGACGCCGATGAATGTGGTGCTGCGGAAAAACACAAACATCGGCAATGACGTGGCGTACGCCGCGGCGAACGGCGAGAGCGAGTAGACAAAGATGCTCAACGCCATGACCGTCTTGCGCCCCAGACGATCCACCATCCATCCGCCGAGCAATCCGAAGACGCCGCCGCAAACCGCCGATATCCAGAGCAGGCGCCCGACCCAGTCGGTGACCAGGGGATTGTTCAGGGGAATCTTGAGCAACTCCGCGATGGCGGGTCCCGCCACCAGCGGGGTCATCAGGAGCTCGTAGGTATCGAAGAGAAACCCGACGATGGCGATGATCACCACCAGGCATTCCACACGGGAAAGACTTTTGGGCGACGAGGCCGGAGAATTCATGCGCCGAAGTCTGGGGAGCGGCGGGCGGGATTCAACTGGGAATTTGAAAAATGGTGTCCCGCCCGACCCCCCGGGGCCGAACCCGGCGCCGCCCCGCCGCCTGCGGTTTGCTAACCCGGCCCATTTCCCGCCAACTTGCCGTCAATGTCCGCTGTTCGCCAGATTCGTAACATCGCCCTGGTCGGCTTCATGGGCGCCGGGAAGACCACGGTTGGAGGGATCGTGGCGCATCTGCTCCATTTTGAGTTCATCGACACCGACCGCATCATTGAGACGCGGGAAAACCAGCGCATCTCCGACCTGTTTGCCAAGGAAGGCGAGGCCGGTTTTCGCGCGAAGGAGTCGGCGCTGTGCCGTGAATTTGAGGGCACTTTCCACAAGGTGATTTCGACGGGCGGCGGCATGATCATCAATCCCGCCAACCTGGAAAGCCTGCGGCGCCACGCGCTGGTGGTCTGCCTGTGGGCGTCCCCCGAGACGATCTATGCCCGCCTCAAACATCAGACCCACCGCCCGTTGCTGCAGACTCCGGATCCCCTGGCCACCATTCGTGAACTCA
>JAYTHD010000328.1:0-20638 GCA_043732975.1 Verrucomicrobiota bacterium | reverse complement strand
TGCCATTCCTTGCACCACCATTTCATCGATCACGCCTCACTCTTGTCAGTTGACATGACGGTAGTCCGGCAATACCACGACCAATCAGAGATGCGCCCGTCTCTGACGAGCTGGGCAATGACGAAGGAAGTGGCGGAACCCCCGATGCGCCCGCAACCGCTACCTGGCTTCCTTGGCTGCGGACTTCTCCCGGGCTCGCTCCTCCTCCTTCGCTTTCGCCTTGGCCTTGGCTTCCTCTTCCGCCTTGAGCACCTTGATCTTTTCGGTCACCCAATCCTCGGCTCCGGCGTCGCGGGCTTGTTCATAGTAGCCCCGGGCATCCTCGTGGGCACCCAGGAGTTCGTGAGCTTGCGCGCGTTCCGTGAGCAGGGTGGGATCGTTGGAGGTGGTGCGGAGACGCCGGTGGATCTCCTCGAGCGCCGCTTCGAGGTCCGTGCGGGCGGCCGCCGCCTCATCCCGACCCAGCCGGGCCCGGGCGCGGCGGATCAGCCACGAACACTTGACCCGTGAAGTCTTCAATTCCTGTTCAATGAGCGGCAGCGCGGCGTCGAATTGCTTGTCGTCGATCAACGCTTCGACCCGTTCAATTTCCAGGACCCCCGCGCCGGTCTCCCGAAGGCCCTGTTCCAGACCGGCCAGGCGTTCCTTGGACTGGCCCAGGCGACGCTGGAAATCACTGCGCAGAAGGTACCATTCCACATTGGAGAGCTGAATTCGAATGGCCGCCTCGCAGTCTTCGAGCGCCTTTTTGTTCTCGTGACGCGCACCGAGGAATTCGGCGCGCAGGATCCGCAACGCGGCCAGTTCGGTCGGCTGTTCCGTCTTGAATTTCAAGGCGTGGCCCAGCAGGTCGATGGCCTCATTGGTCTTGCCCAGCGCGAAGTAAACCCGGCCCAATTCGCGCTGCAACAGCAGGGAACCGGTGTCCAGCTTGGCGGCGCTCTCCAGATCGGCGGCGGCTTCGGCGTGTTTGCCCAGGACCCGATACTCGATCGCGCGCTGCAAAAAAAGGTCCGCCGTTTCGGCCTTCGCCAGCAACCCCGTGAGTTCTTCAATCTCCTGCTCGGGACCTTCATGCGCCGATAGCCTGGCGGCCGCCAGCAGGGTGAGGCCCAGGGCGACGGCGAAGGTGGGGCAGCGGAATGCGGTCTGCATGGGTCGATCAATCCTCCAACAGGAGCGCGGGATCCATCAGGAAATCCAACGTGTCCTCCGACGCCAGATGGGCTTCGATGGCCAGAACATTGACGCCGTCCCGCAGCGCCGTGCCGAGGTCGCTGAAGGTGACGTAGGTGGGTCCGCGTTCCTCCCGCGACTTGACCCCTTGTGCCCTACGACCATTGCTGCGGGTGACGCCCGCCCGGGCGACTTCGCGTCCGTTCAGGTAGGCGATGAACCCGTCACGGTAATCCATCCACAAGCCCATTTCCGTGACCCGGTCCGCCTGCGGGATCTGGAATTCCTTGCGCAAATACATGGAGGTTCCCTGATGGCGGAGGGAGCGCAGATCGGTCTTATAGCTGCCTTCACCAAAGCCGAACGCGGCGTTGCCCGTCGACCAGCCGCCCGCATCAAACCCCGGCCGGGTCCAGTCCCAACCGCGCGGAATCGATCCCGCCAAATACTGCCAACTGGCCTCCCGCGGAATCACCAACTGATGATCGACGGCCGGGCCGTACTTGTCCTTCGTTTCGACGGCAGGCTTTTTGTACTCCGGCGGTTGCCAGGGAAGCGCGAGCCGGGAGGGCGTCATTTGCCCGCGTTTGACGATGCTGAACAGGTCCCGCCGGCTGCCGTTCCGGTTGATCATGCGACCGACCAGGGTGTCGCCGTCGACGTCGATCAGGACCGATCCATGTTCGACAATCGTGCGTTTCATGACCGGCAGTGTGCCATTGCGGCCGAGGGTTTGACCGGCGTTGCCGGCGACGACCTGGACGGTGCCTTCGTGGGGATTGATGCCCACGCTCTTGTGGTAGGCACCGTCGCCGTCGGGATCGCCGTCGCCATCGTCGAGGATCACGTTTTCGCTGACGGTGGGCGTCGCGTAGGCACCGTCCATCAGCATGGAGCGTTCGTAGATGTGCGAGTGGCCGGTCAGGACGAGGTCGACGCCACCCGCTTCCACGATGGGCATGAGGTAGCGACGCATTTCGGTCAGATCCTTTTCCTTGTCGCTGTCATGGCTGCCTTTGGTGTAGGCCGGGTGATGCCAGAAGGCGATCAGCCAATCCGCCTGCGCCTTGTCCAGATCGGCTTTCAACCAGCGCGCCATGGCAGCCGTCGGCTTGCGCTCCAGATCATGGGAGTCCAGGCAGATGAAGTGGATGTTGCCGTGGTCGAAGGAGTAATAGGCCTCCGTACCGGAAGCCACGCCACCGGCCTCGCCACGGGTGGGAACGATGTAGGCATCGTAGTACGGGCCGACGCCGGTGGTGCCTTTGGACGTGTGACCTTCGTGATTTCCCATGGTCGGCCAGCAGACCTTCTGTCGCAGTGTGGCTTCATAGGATTCGAAGAAACGCGCCTGGAATTCCACATCGCGTCCAGTGCCGTAGGCCATGTCGCCGGCGTGGATCCAGAAGTCGATCGGGTGCCCTTCCTTCCGGGTGGTTTCCAGCATGGCCCGGTGGACCACGGCCTGCGCCTCCCGTCCGGTGCCGCCATCACCGAGCACCCAGAACCGATAGGGCCGGACCGTGCCCACCGGTGGAGGCGTGGTGAACTGGCAGGAATTGTCATCCGGGGTCAGGCGCTGGGCGCCGTCATACACCGCGTAATAGTAGCGGGTGTCCGGTGTGAGGTCGGTCAGTCGCGCCTCGTATTGAAAGGTTCCGACCGGTGCCGAATGGAGTTTGGGCAGGGCCAGATTCTCCGGGGTGCGCAAGGACTGCCACTGCGGCCGGATGGTCTGCCCGTTGGTTCCCAGGGACGCCCGCACGACGATCGACGTTCGGGAAGCGGTCAGGCCAAGCTGGCTCGGATCCGTGCCAAAGCGCACGACGGGGTCCACCGGACCCTCCGTCCGCCAAGCGATGTGCATCAGCGTGGGACTGGCGAACTGGAGATAGGGCGTCCGGGCGAACGGGGGGGTCGGGTTGGTGGCGGCGACGCGCTCCCACCCGGACAGGACCAACGCTCCCGCCACCAGCAGTCTTGCCGGCAGCTGAGAGAATCTCCAATGTGACATCCCAGCACCGTGGAGCTTCCGGGCCGCCTTCGTCAACCGGCGGAACATCCGATCACATGCGGAATTGCCGGACGGCGTCGATGACGACGGCCTGTTCCAGCGCAGTCATCGAATTGAAAAACGGCAGGCGCACGAGGCGATCAGAGGTGTCCTCGGTCGCCGGGCAGTCGCCAGTTTTGCAACCAAATTTCCGGCCCATGGGCGAGAGATGGAGCGGCACGTAGTGAAACACCGCCTGAATGCCCCGCTGCTTCAAATGCTCGATGAATTTCTGCCGAAGTTCCAGCGAGGGCAGGAGCAGGTAGTACATGTGGTAGGCCTGCTCGCAATTCGCCGGGACAATCGGCTGGCGCACGCCGCGGTCGGCGCACCAGTCCGCCAGTCCGGCCTGGTAGTCGTCCCAGAGCTGTTTCCGTTTGGCCTGGATGGCGGTGGCCTTTTCCAGTTGCCCGCAGAGAAACGCTGCGAGCAAATCGCTCATGATGTAACTGCTGCCCAGATCCACCCAGGAGTATTTGTCCACCTGACCGCGGAAATACCGGGAGCGGTCGGTGCCCTTCTCCCGGATGATTTCCGCGCGTTCCACCAGCACCGGATCATTGATCAGGAGCGCACCGCCCTCCCCGCAGGTGATGTTTTTGGTCTCGTGGAAACTTTGCGTGGCGAGGCAGCCAAAGGAGCCCAGATACTTGCCGTCGCGCTTGCCAAACAAGCCATGCGCGTTGTCCTCCACCACGCCGATGCCGGCGTTCCGGGCGAGCTCACAGATGATCTCCATCTCGCAGGCGACGCCGGCATAGTGAACCGGAACGATGAGTTTGGTCTTCGAGGTAATGGCCGCTTCGATGGCCGTTTCGTCGAGATTGAGCGTATCCGGCCGGACATCGACAAAGACCGGTCGGGCGCCGCGGAGCACGAAGGCATTGGCCGTCGAGACGAAGGTGAAGGAAGGGAGGATGACCTCGTCCCCCGGCTGGATGTCCGCCAGCAGGGCGGCCATTTCGAGTGCGTGCGTGCAGGAGGTCGTCAACAGGACCCGCGGTACGCCCAGCAACTGCTCCAGCAGCGCCTGGCATTTTCGAGTGAACGCTTGGTCGCCCGCAATCTGCCCGTTTTTCATGGACTCGGACATGTACCCCAGTTCCCCGCCCTGCGGGCTGGAACGATTGAAGGGTATGGATTTTCCAATGGGCGTTTCAGGGGAGTTCATGGGAACCATCGGTGAAAATCAAGGCGCTGCGCCCGGGCCGGCAAAGTTGCCATCCCTGTCCAGACGCATTGCTGGCTCGGTGTCGATTGGGTCAGGCGCAGGCATGGGAGGGATCCACGGACGGATCCAGGTGTCGATCCGGGGCCACGGCATCACAACCTGCTGTGACCGTAAAAAATCCCGGCCGCAACCCTGGTGGAGTTGGGCCCGATCGCCGGCTGATCTTGACGTGGGAGTGTCCGTTCGCGGACATACGAAAAGGTTAGTCGGAGGGGTGGTTTCAGGCAACTGGGGATGCGGGTGAAAAAAGTGGGAATATCCATTAATTCCACTTTGACAAAATATTTCACGAAAAGGTGTCGGCCTTCACGATGCCTTAACGCGCCCCCTGTAGCCTTTCGTGGGTCGAGCCGCCGGACCGAATGGGTGGGTGGGTTCGACACGCCTTTCGCCCCGAACGAATTTCGGGGTCAAACCTGATTGAATGGCAAATATTGCTGAATGGAAGCACGGGTGGGTCAGGCCGGTGACTTCACGCAGAAATTATCGTTGAATGAAAACCATCGTACCCCAATTCATCGCCGGAGTGGCGCTCGCGTCCTGTGTGGCGCTGGCCGGTCGGGGCGGCCCGGGCCCCGGCCCGCACGGCGGATTGCCTCCGAAGTTGGCGAAATATGACACCAACAATGATGGCGTCCTCTCGGCCGCCGAAAAGGCCGCCATGCAGGCGGATCTCGCGGCCCAAAAAAAGGCGTTTCTGGCCAAATACGACACCAACGGGGACGGCGTCCTGAGCGCGGACGAACTGGCGAAGGCGCATGCGGATCGGGAGGCCCAGGAGGTGATCGACCGCACCGCGCAGTTTGTGAAGATCGACGCCGACGGCAACGGCAAGGTCACGCTGGCAGAATTGACGACCTCGCTGCCGGGTGTCAGCGCGGCGCGGGTGGCCGCTCTGTTCAACCGACTGGATGCGGACAAGGATGGCTCTGTGACGCTCGTCGAATACACGGCAGACAACGACGCCGCGCATCCGTCCGGCGGGGAATCGGCCCGGGAATTGGCCGCCCGCACGGCGCTCTTTGCCAAGGTGGATACGGACAGCAACGGCAAGATCACGCTCGCCGAGTTGACGGCCTCGATGCCCGGCGCGACGGCGGCGAAGGTCGCCGCGGAGTTTGCACGGCTGGATGCCGACAAGGACGGCTCGATCACCCTGCCTGAATTCACGACCGACAACGATGTCCCGGGTGGCCCCCATCGAGGTCATTGAAAGACCCGGGAAGTTCCCGCGTATGCCTCACGATTCCTGCGACCTGAGCCCCACCGCCAACGCTGCGGCGGGGTTCCGGTGTCTTTTCACTCAGCTTCTGACGATTACCAACGGCCCTCGATCCCCTCGTTCCCATGCATTGTTTCTCCGCCGCCCACCGGACGCTCCTCTCCAGCCACATTCTCGTGGGTGGGGTCTGTCTTTGGCTCGGCAATCAGGTTTCCCATCCCGATCGGAGTCCCGTCGAAGCGCTTCGCCCGAAGCCGGAGCACGGTGTTGAAACCTTGGCGCAGGACCGCACCGACGCCAGCCGTCGGACGGATTCGGCGTCGGGGCCGACGGGCGTATCGGCGTCCGACACAATTTTATCCAGCCCGGCCTTGGCCTGGTGGTCCGGGGAAATCGCGCGGGTGGGACGTCGTCTGGAAGGTCTGGACGCGGAAGGTGTCTTGAAAGCTCTGCGGGAATTGTCGATCGCCCCGCCCGGGATGGAGCGTTCGCTCGATCAACAGATCATGGTCGGCCGGCTGGCGGAATTGCAGCCCGGGACCGCCCTGGGTTATGCCGCTTCGATCACCGGCGAGGCACGGAAGGCGGCGGAGGTGACGGCCATGAGCACCTGGATCGATCAGGATCCCGCAGCGTCCTCTCAGTATTTCGCGACGCACCTGAACGACTTTGGTTTCCTGGAAGAGCGGCAGCGCGAAGTCGCCGGAGCCATGGCCGCGCGCTGGGCGCGGACCGATCCCACCGCCTCGCTCGCGTGGGCGCAAAGTCTGCCCGAGGAAGTTCGGGGCGACGCTCTCCGGCCGATCCTTCATCAACTGGGCAGCACCGATCCGGCAACGGTCCTCGGGCTCATCAACGGCCTGGACCCGGGCTATGAACGAACGGAGATGATCGAGGCGCTCATTCAGGTGCGCGGAACGGGAGCACCGCGCGAGACCGCGGAATGGATCCAGTTATTTGGCGGCGGCGAGGAACAGGGCCGGGCAGCCACTGTGCTGATTGATTCCTGGGCCCGCACGGATTTGTCCGCGGCCGCCTCCTGGGTCAATCGCCTGGAATTGGGCCCGGTCCGGGACGCCGGCATTCAGGCCCTCATGGAAGCTCCCGGCTTTCTGCGCTCCCCGGAAGCGGCGATGCCATGGATCGCCGGTATTCAGGATGCGAATACGCGGGCGGAATCATTGCGGGTGGCGCTGTTGCGCTGGGAGGCCACCGATCCCGCCGGCGCTGCCGCGTGGACGGCCCGGTCGACGCCACCGTGACGGGGGTGTCTCCCCGCCCCCTCGCAATGAAATAGCCCCGTCCGCGCTGGGTGCGGAGAGCTCTAAGAGACAGGTGATTTATGCTGGGACAACGTGGAATTGCGCTATGCCGACACTGGTAACTGGTTTGGCCAGACCGCCAACTACGGTGTTTACGTCAACAACAATCCGACCATGCAGGACCCCTGGCACACCTTGCCCGCCTGGGGCTTCCCCTTCAATGGATCGCCGCTCGCACCGACACCCTCGGCGGCAACCCTCATTGATGGCGGTCTTTCCCAACAGGTCGTTGGAGTGGGCACTTACGTCCTGTTGAACAAATCCTGGTATGTCGACCTGGGGCTCTATCACACGCTGGGATCCGGCTTTCAACGCTGGATGGGCGTGGATCCAACGGATGAAACCCAGGTGCCCGGCGTGGCGCCGTATTGGCGATTGGCGTACACCACCCGCGATGAAATGGGTTCCTCGTTTTGGGAGATTGGCACCTATGGGATGGCGGCGGAAACCTATCCCGGACGCGTCACCACCGCCGGGAAGGACCAGTTGATCGATTTCGGGTTCGACACCCAGTATCAGCTCGCCGTCGCCAACAATGATCTCATGGCGATGCTGTCCTGGACCCATGAAAGTGAAACCTTCAGTGCCAGCCAACCTCTCGGGCTGACCTCGAATGGGCATGACAATCTCTGGAAGGCCGCGGCCACCCTCCACGTCCTGCACGACAAAACCTATGGCGCGGCAATTCAATACTTTGTGATGGACGGAAGTCGCGACGCGCTGTTGAATTCGGAGAGTGCCGACGGCCCCTCTTGAGCGACGGATTCGTTTTTGAACTCCACTGGCTGCCGTTGAACAAGGCGGGCGGACCGGGCTTCTGGCCGAAAAGCAATCTGAAGCTATCGGCGCAATACGTCTTCTACAACCGCTTCAATGGTTCACGGTTGAACTACGATGGGGCCGGACGGACGGCATCCGGGAACAATACGTTGTTCCTGGGCGCGTGGATCGCGTTTTAAGTCTGTGCGGACCGTGTTGACGGGGGGGCGACTGGGATCGGATTGGCGGCATTGCAGCAGGGTTTCCGACGCGCCCGGAACCGACGGAAATTCGGGGTGTCTGCGCTGCGGATGCGCGTTCCCGGCCGGACAGTAGATCCTGCCACAGGCCGAATTGGGGCTGCTCCGGCCACCTTGCCAGAGGCCCACCAGGCGCGTTTCGTGACCAACGGTGTGAGCTGTCCGAGCCCATTCGACCTTTGAATCGCGGGTGATTGGCCGCCCCTTTGGAACGGTTTATAAACAATTGATTATAAACAATATATTGGCAAAATAGCGCCACTCCAATTCACTCCGAAGCGGATTCGAAATCCGCCCGCCAACCGCCCTTCCCAGTCGGACTGCATGGCTTCCCTGCCGCGGCGGATTGAAAACCGGGATTCGGTCCGCCGGCGAACTCCCTCATTGCCGGGCATTGAAAAGCATCTTCTAATGCCTAAAGTGTCACGCGGTCTCTTCTCAGTGCTCTCTGGACCTTGGCGGCTCGTTCGCGGCCGGGGTCCGGAGACTGCGGAGTGGTTCCGTGGTGCGGGCACGGCGACGATTCCTCCAGTCCGTTGCCAGGTCGAGATTTTCAGACTGGAGAGGACCAGGGTTCAGGCGAGCTGCGCAGGGATGCCGACCGACCGCGCATCCAAAGGAATGGGAAGTGCAGCGAACCGAAGACCGACAACGGGGAGATATCATGAACAGTTACTGGAGATTAATAACGAACGGTACCTTGATCACTGCGGCCTGCGCCGCGCTGGCGGCGGACCATGCGGAAGCACCGCTGGTCGAGTCGGATCAGGGCGCGGACATCGCGGACGTTTACGCGTTCCTCGATCCGAATGACAACGCCAAGGTGATTCTCGCCTTCGACGTTCACGGCTTTATCGTGCCCGGGGAAAATGGCAACCTCAGCGGGTTTGATCACGATGTGCTGTTCCGATTCAATATCGAGAACACGGGCGACGCTGCGCCCGACAAGTTCGTCTATGTGAACTTTGATGCCCAGACCTCCCGCTCACAACCGCAGACGGCACACATCACCATCAGTTCAAAGTCTGCCGCGGAGACCCACCTGGATCCCAATGCGGTCACCCTGACGGCGCCGACCACCGTCGCCTCGGCCACCTCCCCCACAGCGCCGGCTCCGGTCGTGACGACGGACGCGAAGTCGGGTGTCTCGTTCTTCGCCGGATTGACGGATGATCCCTTCTTTTTCGATATTCCGGCCTTCAACCGTTTTGCTGCGTCGGTGCTGGGCGGCGCGCCGGATGTCAGCCTGCTCTCACGCGGGCGGGACACTTTTGCCGGCTATAATGTTCAAATGATCGCGCTCAGCGTGCCGGCGGCGATCCTCAAGGGTTCGGCGGGCAAGGTCATCGGCGTCAGCGCCACAACACTGCGTGGGCGCAACACCCAGCGTTCGGAGACGGCTGACCCGGTGGACATGGGTGATTTCGTCGCGATTGATCGCATGGGAGTGCCCGCCATCAACACAGTGTTGATTCCCTTTGCCCGAAAAAACGAATACAATCGTGCCACCACGCAAGACGACGCCAGCGGCAAATTCGCCAACGATATTGTCGCCACCCTGACCGCCCTCGGCACGGACGCGGCCCACATCAATATCCTTGCCGGCGTGGCCGTCGCCAAAGGCGACATGCTGCGACTGGATACGTCGATAGCCAACAAGCGCGCGGGCGGCGGCCTCAATCCGGAAGCGGGATTCCCGAACGGACGCCGGCCCAACGACGACGTGATTGACACAATCCTGTTCCTGGTCACAAACGGGGGCCTGACCAAGGGCGATCATGTCAACCGCAACGATGTCCCCTTCCGTTCCGCGTTCCCGTTTTTCGCGCCACCGCACCAGCCGCGCAACACCGGAGTCGTGGATGACAGTACGCGCAACTAACCCCGGCGTGCGGTTGGATTTCCGGGGCGCAGCGCATGCCTCCGTGCCGGTCGCTACGGTCACTGCCGGTGACCGGTGCCGAGGCCGAAGGGTCATGGGTTTTCTGCTGGCCTTGGGGCTAACCTCGTCGAGTTGCCGGGCGGCAGAATCGGGTTCCGAGACCTTCCGCTTTCTGGAACAGCGCGTGAAGGACGACCCGCTGGACTCCGTCGCGCAGGTCCGGCTTTCGTCCGTTTGCATCGCTCAAATGCGTGAAACGGGCGACCTGGCCTGGCTGGACCGCGCGGCGAAATCGGCGCGGGCCTCCCTGGAGGCTGTGCCCGCTTCCCAGAATCCATCGGGCTTGGGTGCACTGGCGCTGGTGGAGTTTGAGTATCATCACTTTCGGGAAGCCCTCGCACTGGGTCAGCAGGCCTATACCATTGACGCCCGAAATATCGGCGCGTTGGCCACCGCGGGTGACGCCCAGTTGGAGCTGGGCAATTATACCGAAGCGGCGGCTATCTATGAACAGCTGGGTGCGGACGGCCCGACCGCCGCGTGGCAGGCCCGCCTGGCCCGCCTGGCCGAACTGAAGGGTGACAACGTCAGGGCGATCAAATTGTTGCAGCAGACGGTGGCGAGCGCTGCGGATTCGCCCTGGTATCGGGTACGGCTGGGGGAGTTGTCCTTCCGAACCGGCAACCTGGAGAAGGCAGGCGAACAGTATGACGCCGCATATAAGCTTCAGCCCGAGGGTTTTTTCGTGTTGGAACACCTGGCCGAGTTGCGGGCGGCACAAGGACGTTTTGAAGAAGCGATCGCGCTCTACAAAAGAATCATCGTCCGGGTGCCTCGTGCGGAAATACTTCAGGCACTTGGCGACGTGTACGCCTTCATGGGCAAACTCGGGGAAGCCAAGCCGTGGTTTGATCGAGCGCGGGATGCCTATCTAAAGTCCGTGCAGGCGGGCAATGCTCATTATTATCACCACCTGGCCGGTTACTATTCCGACGCGGAGGAGGTTCCGGTCGAAGCCCTGCGCTGGGCCCGCAAGGACCGGGAGGTGCGCAATAGCATCTATGCCTACGATGCACTGGCCTGGGCACTTTATAAAAGCGGCGAGTTTGGGCCGGCCGCCGAGGAAATGAGCCGGGCGTTGGCCTTGGGTACGAAGGACGCCCATTTGCTGTTTCACGCGGGTATGATCTATGCCCGCGCCGGTGAACTGGATCGCGGTCGCGCCCTGCTCAAGGAGTCGTTGGTGGTCAACCCGCATTACAACTCATTCCACGCGCATCGGTGAAAAACTCCTGCGCCCTGCTGCTTGTGGCGTTCGGACTTGCTTTGGGCCACCCTGCATGGGCGCATCCCGTTGCACAGGGCGCCCTCGATCTCCAGATCTCTCCCAATAAAATTCACCTTCAGCTGCGCGTTTCGGGTGAGGAAATTCTGGTCGCGGACGTCTTCGCCCATGGCGACAAACCCAAAGCCGATTCCCTCCCGGAACTCTGGCAACGCCACGGGCAGTATCTATTGCGCCATTTCAAGGTTTTCGCGGATGAGCGGCTGTTGATGGGTCAAGTGGTCACTTTTGAGACGACCAAGTCGGACTGGGTGGTCTATCAGCTGGAGTTTTCCGCGACAACGCCGTTCACCAAAGTCCGGATCGAGGAGGACGTATTAAACGAGATTGAGTACGCGCCGGGCAATCCCTGGGAAGCGTCGTACGTGGTCCGCATTCGTGAGCTGGGTCGCGTGGCTCAGGAGGGCTGGTTGTTGTCACACCGCCAGGCGCTCGTGGTCGCCTGCAACGGAATCCGTGACGCGTCGAAATCTACGTCGACGGCCGCGCCCACGCTGGATCGGGGTCGCCTGGTGCAGCAATATGTTCGCCACGGCATCGGGCATATTTTGAGTGGCTACGATCATCTGCTCTTCGTCCTCGCGCTGGTATTGGGTGCCGCCACTTTTTGGGACCTGGTGAAAGTCGTGACCGCCTTCACCGTGGCGCACACAATCACGCTGACGCTTTCGGCCCTGAATCTGGTCCGCCTGCCATCGCACCTCGTCGAGCCGATGATTGCCGGCAGCATCGTGGTGGTTGCGCTGACCAATCTTTTCTGGCCGGGACGAAGCCGCGGCGGGGTGCGCCTTGGAATCGCTTTTTTCTTCGGCCTGTTTCACGGCCTTGGCTTTGCCGGCGGATTGCTGGACGCGATGGACGGACTCGGTGGTCCCGCGATTGGTGTGGCACTGGCCGCGTTTAGCGTCGGCGTCGAACTCGGCCACCAAATGGTGGTCTTGCCCGTCTACGGTGGATTGAAGCTGGCACGCTCCTTCCGGGCCAGCGAAGCCAGCCGGGATCAACTCTCGCTGATCCTTCTTCGCGTCGGTTCGGGATTTATCTGTCTGGCCGGCACGATTTACCTGATCGCCGCCTTGAAGGGATGGTAACCTTCGGGACCTACTCCGCTCCCTCATCCCGGCGGCCGCCGGTCGGGGAGTAGCCGGTCGGCTCCTGGATCCGGCACCGTTGGCCCCGGGCAATCAGCGTGGCCTGTAGCGCGGTGAGGGCGGGGATTTCGCCGTGGACGAGTCGAATTTCTCCGTGCACCGCCTGGCTCCAGGCGAGCAGTTCGGTCCGATCCGCATGCGCCGAGAAGCCGTTGACCGTCTTGACCTGCGCCCGGACGCGCACCGGTTGACCCAAGATCCGCACTTCGTCCGCACCGTCCACCAATCGCCGGCCAATGCCGCCTTCCGGCTGGTAACCGACGATCATCAGGGTGGTGTCCGGCTTGCCGAGTTGATTGATCATGTGATGCAGGATGCGTCCGCCGTTCATCATGCCGGAGCCGGCGATGATCACCGCGGCGCCTTCCAGATCGTTCAGCTTCTTGGAGTCATCGATGGTGCGGGTGTATTGCAGGCGTCGTGGACGAAACGGGTCGATACCCCGCTTGAAGAAGCTCTGGAGGTGGGGATCGAACTCCGCCGGGAGGCTGGAATAAACCGTTTCCACCTTGGCCGCGAGCGGTGAATCCACGTAGACCGGCAGTTCGGGAATCCCGCCGGCCTCCTCCAGCCGGGCGATTTGATACAGCACGTCCTGGGTGCGCTCCAGGGCAAAACTCGGAATCAGAACCTTGCCTCCGGTGGCCACCGCCGT
The DNA here is from genome assembly GCA_043732975.1 of Verrucomicrobiota bacterium. Lineage (GTDB taxonomy): Bacteria > Verrucomicrobiota > Verrucomicrobiia > Limisphaerales > UBA9464 > CANIZL01. The sequence continues at coordinate 7,582 of JAYTHD010000328.1, read as the reverse complement.
CCGGAGAATCCCGCTGAACTCCGCCAGGGTTTGCGCGTACGGACGATGATCGCGATCGCCATAGGTGCCTTCCATCAGGAGCACATCGGCGTCCGGCGAGGGCACGGGGTCGATCATGACATCCTTGCGGATATTGCCGACGTCGCCGCTGAACACAAAGCACTCGCCGTCGGCGCGGAACACGAGGCTGGCGCTGCCCGGGATATGACCCGCGCGCTGAAATCGGGCCTGCACGTTTCCCAGGGTGAAGGATTGATCGAACTCGACGATCTGAAATTGCGCCAGTGTCTGGGCGACGTCGTGTTCGTCGAAGAGCGGCGGCACGGACGGATGTCCGTAGCGGAGATTGCGTTCGTGTTCCTCCCGCTGCAGTTTCGCGCCGTCCAGCAGGATGAATTCCGTCAATGCCCGCGTGGCCTGGCTCGCATAAATCGGACCCGCATAACCCTCCTTGACCAGCTTGGGCAGACGACCGGTATGATCGTTGTGGGCGTGCGAAAGCACCATCGCGTTCAGCGATTTTGGGTCGAAGGCAAAGGGCAACTTATTCAGGTCTTCCAGCGCGGGGCTGCCTTGAAAGACGCCGGCATCCAGCAGGAGTCGTTGTCCGCCCATTTCCAACAAATGGCACGAACCCGTCACCGTTCGCGCCGCGCCGTAGGACGTGATTTTCAGCCGGGTGCCGCCGGGGCGAAGGGCCGGGGCGGCGGGTGAAGTCGGTGGGAGACCGGTGGGCGGAGGAACGGGAGTCATGGGTTTTATGGTAGACCGAGTTTGCGCTGCAGGATCTCGCCGGCGAGCGACGGATTGGCCTTGCCCTTGGAGAGTTTCATCAACTGGCCTTTCAGGAAATTCAACGCCGCCGGCTTGCCATTCCGGAAGTCGGCTGCCGGTCCGGGATTCGCGGCGATCACGTCGTCCGCGAGCTTCTCAATCGCACCGGTGTCACTCACCTGGGCCAGGCCCTTTTGCTGGACGATCACGCCCGGGCCGGCGCCGGTTTCGTACATCTCGGCAAAGACTTCCTGGGCGATCTTCGAACTGATTTGGCCCGATTCAATCAGTTCCACCAACGAGCGCAAATCGGCCGGCTGGAAATTCACGTCGCCGACGGCCACTCCACTTTCCACGAGTCGGGCCTGGAGATTGTTGATCACGAAGTTGGCGATCGCCTTGGGATTCCGGGCGCCCGGCACGGCGGCCTCGAAAAAATCGGCCAGGGGACGATGGTCGCGAAAGACCTCCGCGTCGCCGTCCGGCAGGGCGTAATCCCGCATGAAACGTTGCTTGCGGGTCAGCGGTAGTTCCTGGACGCGCGTGCGCACTTCCGCCAGCCACGCCTCCGTTGGTGCAAACGGCATCAGATCGGGCTCGGGAAAATAACGGTAATCATGGGCGTCCTCCTTCGAGCGCATGGGCTCGGTGATTTCGGCGACGTCGTCCCAGCGCCGGGTCTCCTGCCGCAGGGTCTCACCCCGGCGGACGGCCTCGATCTGCCGCGGAATCTCGTACTCCAGGGCGCGACGCACTCCGGAGAAGGAGTTCATGTTCTTGATCTCGATCTTGGCCCCCAGCTTTACCTGGCCGCGGGGACGCACACTCACATTGACGTCGCACCGCACCATTCCTTTTTCCAAATCACAATCGGAAACGCCCGCCCGGAAAAGAATGTCGGTCAGCGTCTTCAAATATGCGTAGGCCATCTCCGGTCCCCGCAGATCCGGCTCCGATACGATCTCAAGGAGCGGCACCCCGGCCCGATTAAAATCCACGCCGCTGTGGCGCTCAAAATGCGTGGACTTGCCCACGTCCTCTTCCAGGTGCGCCCGGGTGATGCGGACGCGCGCGAGGCCGTTCACCGCTTCCGGACCGTCGAATTCGAAGTCCATCCAACCCTGGCTGGTGCTGGGGCGATCGTACTGGGTGACCTGGTAATTCTTGGGCGAATCCGGGTAGAAATAATTCTTCCGATCGAACTTGGCGTAGCGCGGGATCTCGCAATTCAGGAGCAGCCCGGTCAGGACGGTGAGCCGCAGCGCCTCCTCATTGGCCACGGGCAGCACGCCGGGCAGGCCCAGGCAGATGGGACAAACGTTGGTGTTGGGGTCCGAGCCGAAGGCATTGGCGCAGCCGCACCACATCTTGGATTTTGTCTTGAGCTGGACGTGAGTTTCCAGACCGATGACCGCTTCGTATTCCATGTTCGCTCCCCGAAGGTGTCAGGGAAACCGCCGCTGGCGAGTGGGGAGTGCAACCCATCTTCCACGGCCGCTGTTTTCGGTGCGCCCTGCTTCCAGCCGGCTTAAACGCCTCCCAGTTGGCTGAGGTCCCAAATCGGGCAAGACGTCCCGCAGGTCTTCGGCCGGACTGCTTTGCGACGGCGATAAGCCGGTTGGAAAGCGGCGCTCCGGCTGCGCCAAAACGACATTGCAAAGGGTCGATGCGCCGGAGATCGCTTTTCGGGGAAAGGCTCGCTCCGACTTTCCGGCCTGCGTGCGGACGGCCCGCACTACCGCAACACTTTCAGAAAATGAACCGCGGATGGCGCGGATAACGCGGTTACGGAACCCGACTTTTCGAGTCCATCCGCGCCATCCGCGTAATCCGCGGTCAAAATTCTTCGGAAGTGTGGCTGTAGTGCTAGGCTCACTTTCAATGAACATGGTACGCCACACGGATCGGGACTACGCCGCGCAGATCGAGCGTGCGGCCGGCACCTCCTCGCTCTTTGATCCCGTCATCGAGGAACGTGCCCGGGGCATCATCGAGGCCGTGCGGACGCGCGGCGACGAAGCGCTCGGGGAATTGACGGCCCGCTTCGACGGTCCCACGCTGAGTGTCGAACAGCGCGGCGTGACGGCGGCGGAATTAATGACGGCGTCGCTCCTGGCCACGCCGGAACTGCGCGCGGGGGTCAGCGAAGCCCACCAGAACATCGCGAAATTTGCCCGTCGATCCCGACGCAAAGGCTGGGCGACCAAAAATTCCCACGGTGCCACGGTGGGCGAGAAATTTGATCCGTTTACGCGGGTCGGCATTTACATCCCCGGTGGCACGGCGCCGCTGGTGTCGACGGCGCTCATGACCATCACCCTCGCCCAGGTGGCGGGCTGTCCGGAGATCGTGGTCTGCACACCGCCCGGACGCGACGGTTCCATCAATCCCGCGCTGCTCTTCGCCGCGAACACGGCCGGCGCCACCGAGATCCACAAGGCGGGCGGGGCCCAGGCCATCGCCGCGATGGCCCTCGGCACGGCGACGCTCCGGCCGGTGCAAAAGATCTTCGGACCGGGCAACGCCTACGTCGTCGCCGCCAAGCGCCTGCTGGTGGGACGGGTGGCCATCGATCTCCTGCCCGGACCCAGCGAGGTCTGTGTGATCGCCGATGACACCGCGAATCCGGCCTACATCGCGGCGGATTTGCTGGCGCAGGCGGAACACGGTTCCGGATCGGAGCGGACCTGGCTGCTCACGCCGTCCGCCACTCTGATCAAATCGGTCCAGACGGAAATCACCCGTCAACTGCCGCGTCTGTCGCGTCGGGAGTTCATTGAAAAGGCGCTCGCGGCCAATGGCTGGTTGGTGCAGGTGAAGGACCTCACGGCCGCTGTCGCTGCGGCCAATCGACTCGCCCCGGAACATTGCGAAGTGATGACTAAAAATGCGCGGGCCCTCAGTGCCGGGCTGGTGACGTCGGGAGCGATTTTCCTGGGTGGTGATTCCCCGACCGTTCTGGGTGACTACGTGGCCGGCCCCAGTCACACGCTCCCCACCGGTGGCAGTGGCCTGAGCTTCGCCGGGTTGACGGTCGATCAATTCCAGCGCCGCACGAGTGTGGTTGAATATACGCGACCGGCTTTGAAGAAGGCGTTGAAGGCCGTGCAATTGTTTGCCCAATTGGAGGGATTGGACGCCCACGGACGATCGGCGGAGGTGCGTGTGGCCAAGGCGTAAGTGGGGATTGGTGGAACTGGTAGCGCTGCGACCCGTAGCGCTGCGCAGAGCGGCGCAACGACCGGACGGGCGCGTCACCTTGCACCTCCGCCCGCTCTGCGCGGGCTCGGCAGTCGCAGCGCTACCAGTGCCTGGTGGGTCGACTGTCCCGGAAATTTCCTTGTCGGATTTTCCAGCGAGTGGGTGTATACGGGCAGATATGAGTGTGCTGGGAGATTCCCAATTGCTCGAACAATGGGCCCGCCAAGGTGCGAACGAGGCCTTTACGGAACTGGTGCGCCGCCATGTCCCCCTGGTGTGGGGAACGGCGCGACGGATCACCGGTGACGCCGACCTGGCCCGGGACGTCGCCCAAACGGTTTTTTCCGATCTGGCTGGCAAGGCCGGAGTCCTGCCCGCCTCGACCTTTCTGCCCGGCTGGTTGCACCGGGCCGCCGTCCACGCCGCCCGCAAATGCGTCCGCGGGAATGTGCGTCGCAACGAGCGGGAGCTTTCCGTCCTGACCCAGCCCGACACCGCGCCCGATCCCTCCGAGGCCCAGGCTGCCGCGACCCTGCAACCGCTGCTGGACGAGGCGCTGGCCATCCTGCCGGACGCCGACCGCGATGCCGTGTTGATGCGGTATTTTGCCGGCAAGTCGTTTACCGAGATCGGAGCGGCACTCGGCGCCAGCGATGACACGGCCCAGAAGCGGGTGACGCGTGCCCTTGAAAAACTGCGGGATTTTTTCCGGCAACGCGGCGTGACGGTGGCGGCCGGATCCGTGGCCGCCAGCCTGAGCCTGGCGGCCAGCAGTCCCACACCCGCCGGGACGGCCGGTGTCATCACCGCGGCGGTCCTGGGTGGCGGTGCTGCGATGACTTCTTCCTTGGTCCCACTTGTCTCCATGAAAACACTCATCGCTGCATTTACGGTGGCCACCGGCGTTCTCGCCGTGGTGGGCCTCAAACAAAACCAACAGATCCGGGCGTTGACCGAGGCCAACGCGACCTTGACGCAACAATTGGCTGCCTCCGCCAGTGCTCGCGCCCCGGCCGGCGCCGTGTCCCCGGCCGGTGGTCCCGGGAAGTTGAGTGATGGTCTCCTGACCGAGTTGCTCCAATTGCGAGGGGAGGTCGCGCGGCTCCGCCGTCAGGCACCGGCTGCTCCCGCGTCACCGGTCGCCCGGACACAGCCGCCAGGCTCAGCGCAGCCCGCGGATGGGGGAGCCGTCAATGATGAGCAACGCTTTCGCGCCCAGATCAGCCGCCGGGTCAATGCCCTGAAGAATCTGGGACTCGCCGCACGACTTTACGCCAATGATCACGAAGACCAGTACCCCACCACGTTGGAGCCCTTGCTCCCGTTGTTGGGTATCGAAGCCGGTGGCAGTTTCTCGGGAGGCGTCCCACTGGAGGAATTTGAGTTTTATCCCCAGCCACGCGTTCCGACCGAGAGCGAACCCCAGCTCATTCTCTTCCGGGAAAAGCGGCCGCTGACGGGGCCTAACGGCCAGGAGGTCCACGTCTTCGCTCTGGCGGATGGCAGCGTTCAACAGGTCACCGCGGATCGTCTGGCCGAATTCGAGCGTGCGGGCACAGCCACCGGACCCGCGCCGCAGTAGGGAGATCCGTCGGTCGGCACCTTGCCCACAAACCATTGGACATGGGAGCGGGATCTGCGAAGCCATCGTGGATTCAACGGACTTCACGGAATGCGCGCCCTCATTGACTTGCCTGCCGATTCCTCCGGCTCCGACCGGCATCGTCGGCGCCCGGGATGGTTCTTCCAGAGGACGCTGTCGGTTGCGATCGCCGTCTCCGCTTGGGCACCGATGCAGGCGGCACCACCGGCGGCGGTGACTGCGTTTCTGCAGCAGCACTGTCTCGAATGTCATGACGCCGACGCGAAGAAGGGCGGTCTGGATGTGACCGCCTTGAAGTTCAATCTGGCCGATCCGGCGGAATTCGGCACCTGGGTGAAAATGCACGACCGGGTCGAGATTGGCGAAATGCCGCCGCCAAAAAAGACGCGACCGGAAAGCGCGTCGATCTCGACCTTTCTTCATGACCTATCACTACCGCTTGTCGCCGCTGAGCAGCGGCGCACGGCGGAGCAGGGTCGCTCCTCGGTGCGGCGCTTGAATCGTTGGGAATATGAGAATGCGGTGCGCGACCTGCTGCAGGCGCCCTGGTTGCAATTGAAGGATTTTTTGCCCGAGGATGGTGTTGCCCATCGCTTCAACAAGAGTGGCGAGGCCCTCGACGTTTCCTACGTGCAGATGTCGCGGTACTTGTCAGCCGCCGATTACGCCTTGCGACAGGTGGTCGCCCCGCAGGTGGAGCGTCCATCGGCCCAGCCGGTTCGCTATTATGCCCGCGATCAGCGCAGCTACACCGGGCCGATGAAGTTCTCGGTCTTCAACACGGCGCCGGAGCGGGCGACCTTTCCGGTCCTCGGCACCCAGGCGCAACCGGAAGTCCGCACCGGCAACGCGCCGATCACCGCGGGCAGTACCAACGCCGAACAGCGTGAGTTGGAAGGAGTCGGTGTGGTGGCCGGCAGCTACGAACCGCTGGAGCCCAAGTTCAACAATTTCCGCGCGCCGATGGCGGGTCGTTATCGACTGCGGTTTCTGGCGCATTCCGTCTGGGTGGGGCCTGGAACCAACAAATGGTTCATTCCCAATCTCGATGACGTGTCCGTCGGCCGGCACTCGGAGCCGATCACGATTTATTCGGAAGTGCCGCCGAATCTCCTGCGCTGGCTGGGGAAATTCGACGTCACGCCCGAGCCGAAAACCCAGGAGCTGGAGGTCTGGCTTTTGGCCGGAGAGACCATTCGACCCGATCCAGCGCGGCTCTTCCGCTCGCGGCCAGGTCCGGATCGGTGGCAGAATCCGCTCGCGGAGAAGGACGGCCAGCCCGGGGTGGTGTTTCGTTGGATGGAGGTGGAAGGTCCGCTGTCCACGAAGTGGCCGGCGCCGGGGCACCAATTGTTGTTTGGCGATCTGCCACTGACGAATCGACTCGCACAGATCCCGCAACCGGACTCGACAAACAGCCTTCCCAATCGACCCGGCCGGATGCCACCGCCTCCGGGCGTCGAGGTTGTTTCCGCCCACCCGCTCGCCGATGCCGAGCGGTTGCTGCGCCATTTTGTGGAACGGGCCAGCCGTCGGCCGGTTTCGTCCGGGGAGTCCCGGCGCTTCCTGCCGGTCATTGAAGGCGCATTGAAATCCGGTAGCACGTTCAGTGACGCCTTGATTGCCGGCTACACGGCGGTGTTGTGTTCGCCGGAGTTTCTCCGTCTGGAGGAAAAGCCCGGCCGGCTCGATGACCACGCCCTGGCCACGCGTCTGTCTTTTTTCCTGGGCAATACATCGCCCGATGATGAACTCCGCGCCGTGGCACGTCAGGGGCGATTGCACCACTCCGACACGCTGCGCGCGCAGACGGATCGCCTGCTCCGGGATCCGAAGTCGCAGCAGTTCGTGAATGCGTTTCTCGACTACTGGCTGGATCTCCGCCGGATGCTCGCCACCGCGCCGGATGCCACGCTCTATCCGGATTATTACCTGGACGATCTGCTCACGGAATCCGCGCAGGAGGAACCCCGTCGCTTTTTCTCCGAGCTGTTGGAAAAGAAC
>JAYTHD010000327.1:0-3804 GCA_043732975.1 Verrucomicrobiota bacterium | reverse complement strand
TCCCATGAAGGATACATTAAAGCAGTACGTGGCGCTCCGGTCTGGACTTGTTGCTGAGAAGTCCGCTTTGGAGGCGCGCCTCCGTGAAATCAATCGGGCGTTGGGCGAAGGCGCGGCTGCCCCCGCCACCGCCGCGGCTGTTGTTGCCGCGCCGGCCGCTCGTCGCGGCCGCCCGCCGGCCTCTGCCGCACCGGCCGCCGCCGCTCCCTCGGGCAAAGGCAAGGGCCGTGGCCGTGGTCGTTCGACCACCGGTGGCTCGCTCCGCGAAGCCGCCGTTTCAGCGCTCCAGGGTGGCAAGAGCCTCAGCCGTCAGGAACTTCTGAAGTCCGTGATGGACAGCGGCTATAAGTTTACCGCCAAGGATCCGCTCAACTCGCTGAGCACGCTGGTCTATTCCAACAAGAAAGTGTTCAAGGCGAAGAGCGGCCTGATCTCGCTCGCTTGATTTTGCCGGTTGAATTTTAGTTCGTAAATACTTTGGCCCGCCGGTAGGCGGGCCTTTTTCTTTGCCGCGGTTATGCTCGCTCGCCGTGTGATTCCCTGTCTGGATGTGCATGATGGCCAGGTGACCCGTGGCGTGCAATTCGGCCGAGCTGAGGCCGGCGAATTGCGCAATGTCGGCGATCCCGTCGCCCTCGCGCTGCGCTACAATGATCAGGGTGCCGACGAGATGGTCTTCTTTGACATCACCGCCAGCGCCCACGGGCGGACCTCGATGATTTCTGTGATTGAGCGCGCTGCGGACTGCTGTTTCATGCCGCTGACGGTGGGGGGCGGCATTCGGACGGTCGAGGATATGGGACAGATGCTCCGGGCCGGCGCGGACAAGGTCAGCATCAATTCCAGCGCGGTCGCCGATCCGGGCCTCATCCAGGCGGGCGCCGAGAAATATGGCAGCCAGTGCATTGTCGTCTCGATTGACGCCAAGCAGACCGGAGTGGATCGGTGGGAGGTTTTCGTGGCCGGAGGACGCAAGCCCACCGGCCTGGATGCAGTGGATTGGGCCGAGCGGGCGGTGGGCTTGGGCGCCGGGGAAATTGTTCTTAATTCCATCAATGCCGACGGCACGAAGCAGGGGTTTGATCTGGTCATCACCCGACGCGTCAGCGAAACGGTCGGTGTCCCCGTGGTGGCCAGCGGCGGCGCCGGTACCCTGGAGCACATGGCCGAGGTTTTACTGGCCGGCCGGGCCGATGCCGTGCTGGCCGCGAGCATTTTTCACTTCGGGACCTTCACCGTCGCCCAGGTCAAGGAATACCTGCGTCTCCGAGGCCTGCCGGTCCGTCTGGAGGGTTGATTGCAGGGGGGGATCAATTCCTGGAAATTTGATTCGCTTACCCGGAATCCCTTTCCAGACTCCTTCCATGCGATTCATCGGCGGGGTCATGGAAAAGCTGCAACGCCACCCGAAGCGGATAGTGTTTCCGGAAGGCGCTGAGCCGCGGGTCCTGCAGGCTGCCCGGCAATTTCATTCGTTGCGTTTGGGAGCCCCGATCCTGCTGGGAAACCGTGCGCAGATCAAAGAGGTCGCCGCCGTGCTCAATGTCGCCCTGGACGGCATCCGGATCATCAACCCCGCGGAGAGCCCGGATCTGGAGAGTTTCATCAAACGCTTCCTGTTGCTCCGCCGGGGCAAGGGACTGGAGGAAACCGAGGCCCGCGATGCCATGATCAAGCCGAATTTCTTCGGCGCCATGATGGTCGCCATGCGTCAGGCCGACGGGCTGGTGTCCGGCACCAATGAGATCTCCGGGGGCGTGCTGCGACCTCTGTTCCAGATCATCAAGGTCGCCCCAAAAACGGCCACGGCGTCGAGCTGCATGGTCATGGAGGTCGAGGACAGCCGCTTCGGCGAGCGCGGGACGCTCTGTCTGGGCGATTGCGGGGTGATTCCCGACCCGACGGTGGAGCAGTTGGCCGACATCGCACTTTCGACGGCCCGACTGGCCCGCCACCTGCTCAATACCCGACCGAAAGTGGCGCTCTTGAGCTATTCCACGAAGGGCAGTGCCTCGACGCATCCGAGTGTGCTCAAGGTCAAGGCGGCCACCGGATTGGCCCAGCAACGGGCGGCGGCGGAGTATTTCGAAGCCGATTTCGACGGCGAACTTCAGGTGGACGCCGCCCTGGTGGCCGAGATTGCCTCGCGTAAACTCCCCCAAAGCCGGGTGGCCGGTCATGCCAATTGCCTGATCTTCCCCGATCTCAATTCCGGCAATATCGCGAGCAAACTGATCCAACACATCGCCCGCGCCAATGCCTACGGGCAAATCCTGTTGGGGCTGGATCGCCCCGCGGCGGACGTTTCCCGGGGAAGTTCCGCCCACGATATATTGGGCGTGGCGGCCATCGTCGGACTGCAGGCAATCAAGTATAACGAATTATACCCGGGATCCGGCGAGATGCTACCGGGGGAAGTCTGAGCTTAAACCCTCGCCAAGGCCGCGAAAATGAGTTCAACCCTCCCCTTGCAACGTTTCCTTATTCCCCTGGGCGTTCTCCTCGCGGCGGCCCCGCTGGCACGGACGGCCGACTGGCCCCAATTCCTGGGACCCACCCGCAACGGCGTCTCGTCGGAAACCGGATTGGCGGATCGCCTCCCGACCAACGGCCTCCCGCAGTTGTGGGAACGCCGGCTCGGTACGGGCTACGCTGCTCCCAGTGTGGCCGGCGGCGTGGTCGTCTATTTCCACCGCGAGGGTGGCGAGGAACGCGCCGAGGCCGCGGATGCCGCCACCGGTCTGGTACGATGGAAATATGCTTCGCCCACCGAATACACCGATCCGTACGGCTATAACAACGGCCCCCGTGCCACCCCGCTGATCGCCAACGGCCGCGTTTATCTTTTTGGGGCGGAAGGGACGCTGACCTGTCTCAATTTCTCCGACGGCAAGCTCCTCTGGCAGCGTCAGACAGCGAAGGAATTCGAAATTCCTCCCGCCTTTTTCGGAGTGGGCAGCACGCCCATTCTCGAAGGTGACAAACTGCTGGTCATGGTCGGCGGCCAGCCCGACGCCGCCGTGGTGGCCCTGGAAGCCGCGACAGGGAAGACCCTTTGGCAAAGTGTCGGGGAAAAGAGTTGGACCGGGCAGCCGATGTATGATTGGCCCGGGGACCTCCGGGTTGATTGGCGCCGTTATGAGAAGCAGGCCAGTTACTCTTCACTCATCACCGTGCCCATCAATGGCGAGCGCCTGACCCTGGCCGTGACCCGTCAAGGCCTGGTGGCGTTGGATCCGCGCGATGGGACCGTGAAATTCAGCCGCTGGTTCCGTTCCCGCGCCAATGATTCGGTGAATGCCATGACGCCGTTCGTGTCCGGCAACGACATCCTCATTTCCAGTGCCTATTTCCGCAGCGGCTCCGTCCTGCTGCGTGTGAAACCGGGAAACACGAATTATACCGAAGTATGGAAGGGTCTCGGATTGGAGATGCACTGGAGTCAGCCCATGCTCGTCGGCGGTCACCTCTACGCCTTTAGCGGGCGCAACGAACCGGACGCGAGGCTCCGCTGTATGGAACTGGCGACCGGCGCCGTGAACTGGGAGCGGGACGAGCGCTGGCCCAAGCACAGCGCCGAGCAGCCGCCGGTTTTTGGTCGCGGATCCTTCCTTCTCGCGGACGGCAAACTCATCGCGCTGGGCGAGGGAGGCCTGCTCGGATTGTTTCGTCCCAATCCGACCCGTTGCGAGGAAGTCAGCCGCTGGCAGGTGCCGCAGTTGAAGCACCCGTGCTGGGCCGCACCGGTCCTGAGCGACGGACGACTCTTCCTGCAGGGCGAAGACCGGTTGGTCTGCCTGGACG
>JAYTHD010000326.1:0-8591 GCA_043732975.1 Verrucomicrobiota bacterium | reverse complement strand
AGACCGATCCACCACGGCAGCACGATGGAGCCACCCCAGGGGTTGCTGATTTGATCGATGTTGTAACCCATGAACCACAGCCCGATCGCCGTCGCAATTTGCACGACAAATTTGGTCGAGGCATTGGCGCCCTTGATGTCATCGTAGATCCCCAGCAGTAACATTGCCGTTGCGGCCAATACCAGCCCGGCAAAGGCCGTGTCAAATTCCCGAAATTTGGCTTGAATGGGATTGTTGAGGAAGTAGAGGCCTATCCACGGGAGCAGGAATCCCAGATAGACGGCGATACCTCCGAGGCGGGGCATGGGCTTGAGGTGCACTTTTCGTCCACCTGGCTGATCGACCGCTCCCCAGCGCAGGGCCAGGCGGATGGCCAAGGGAGTCAGGGCCCAAGAGCCCAGGGCCGAGATCACCAGCATCGCTATGTACGTTTTGTAACTCATTTCCGACGCGCCTGATTCACCAAGCCAGAGAACAACTCCAAAGTGCGACTGACCATCACGGGTGCGGAAAACTCGCCAACTGCCCTTTCCAAACCCTTGCGTGCCAGTCGTTCCAACAAGTCGGCATCATCCAAAATTCGCTTCACCGCGTGCACCAAACTTGCCGTGTCTGCCGGGCGACAGGTAAGCCCGTTGACCTCGTTGGCACAAACATATGGCACACCCGAGGCCAGTTCACAAGCGACTAAGGGTTTTCCGCAGGCCATGGCTTCCACCAAGACCAACCCGAAGGCCTCGTTGGTGGTGATGGAGGGAAAAACGAAGATGTCACACGCGTGCAGCAGCGCCGGCAAATCGTCGTCGGAGACCTCGCCCCAGAATTTTACTTTGTCAGTGACGCCACACTGGGCCGCCAGTGTTTCCAAATCCGGCCGCAATGGACCGTCTCCGGCCAGCCACAACTCAGCATCCAGCTGCTGCATGGCTTCAATCGCGTAACGCTGCCCTTTGTAGCCCACCAGTCGACCAATATTCAGCAGGACCTTGCGGCCGCGATTCCGGGCGTTTTGACGAAAGTAATCCGCCCGGGCGAGTAGGGCGGGTGTCGGCTTGAAACGGTCGAGTTCCAGCCCAAAGGGTATGACCGTAACTTTGTCACGGTAGGGTCCAAGCCAGCGACTGTGCGTCAGGTGCAGCGGAGTGGCGACCACAATCCGGTTCGCCCGGCTCAGGAGCCGATTCTGCAGCAACGGCCCATAAAAATGCATCAACATCTTTTGCCGGATGACATCACTGTGCCAGTGCAAGACCAAGGGGATACGCTTGGGGCCCGTCACGCAAGCCAGGTCGGCCAAGGGATTGGGATAGTGGGCATGCCAAACGTCGGCCGGATAACGATGGGTGGCCCGGAGGTAACGGGGCGAGAGCGAAGTGGATAGCGCGGAGCCAAAACTCGCCAGGCGATGCACGCGAACGCCTCCGATGACCTCGCTGAGCGAGCGGTGGCGTCGGTGAGCGACGACACAATCCACCTCGTGCCCCGCGCGGACAAAACCTTCGGCCCAGATGCGCAAGACGGTTTCGATCCCCCCTTTTTCCGGCGCGTAGAATTTGCCCAGCTCGAGTATTTTCATGAGCGCCGTCCCTCAATTGCGTGGTGTTCCCACGCCCGCTCAAAGGCGGCAACCGGCCGGTCCCAGCGGAACGTACGTCGAACATAGTCGGCGCAGGCATCCCGGGGCGGCATCGATTGTGTGCCGGATGCCAATCCGGTCAGCCGCTGAAAGAGCGCCTCCGGATTCGTCGACGGATACAGTAATTCATGGTCGAGCGGACCTACCAATTCAGGATTGGCTCCGGCATTGGAGGCCAGAACGGGTGTCCCGCAGGCCAGCGATTCCACCGTCGCCAAGCCAAAGCCCTCCAAGTCGAGCGACGGCATGATGGTGCAATCCGCCAATCCGTAAACTTTGGCGAGTTCCATCTCGGGGACGAAGCCAAGCAATCGGGCATGACTTTCCAGTCCCCGTTTTTTGATATGCTCCGCCAGGGTGTCTTGCTGGGGACCGCGACCCGCCAGCAGCAGGTGGACGTGCGGGTGCATTTTTACGACCCGGGCGAAAGCGTCCAACAGGCCGATCAGCCCCATTCGTGGATCGAGCCGCCGAACGGTCAGGAAGACAAAATGCTCCGTGCCGATGCCATTAGCGGCGCGGTCGGCAGCGCGATGGATCGGTGGTTGAAACTGGCTGAAGTTTGCCCCCCCGGAAATGACCTCGACGGGTGACTTGACTCTCGGGTGCCAGATAGGCAGCTGTCGCCGGGTGTATTGGCTGGCGACAAAAATCTGCGGAGCACGTTTGAGGGCCAGACCTTCTTCCGCATGAAGTCGACGGGCGATCCATGGATCCATCCAACGACGAAGTCTTCCCCTGGGCTTCGCCTGCTGGCTGAAACTGTACTCCAGGCCCCAAGGCCCCTGGTACATGAAAACGGTGGGCCAATCCTGTGCGGCGGGGCCGAAATAGGCCTGGTGGGTGGCGAGCAGCGTGCGGGGTGAACCGGGAGCCAGTAATTCGACCAGCTTGAGATGCGCCGCGGAATTTTCACTCCGGTAATTGGCCAGAAAGCCCGCCGAGCCGTCCGGAGTGCGGTGCAGATGAACGCCCTGACGAAAGCCTTCGGCTGGAAGGAGGTTCTTGGGATTGGGATAAATGGCGTGAACCTCATGTCCTCGGACGGCCAGACGCTCGGCAATTTCGGTGGCGTACCGGTAGCCGCCGCCATCGAGGTCCGGATGATAGCCGAGGGTGAGGAAAACAAATCGCATGCGGTGGGAAAAGGATTCCTAGTTTGCCATGCGCGATGAGATTCGTGGGAATCCCATTAGCCGCAAAAGAGGACGGAGGGTAAAACTCCACCCTCTTTGCAGGCCAGCAGTCGCCCAGCGGCGTTACTTGGCAGCCGGGACAGCCTGTTCCTTCTCGCGGACAGCCATCGCGCCCTTGCCAATGCGGTTACGCAGGTAGGTCAGCTTACCGCGGCGAACCGATCCGGCTCGCTCCACTTCAACCTTGTCAACGCGGGGAGAATGCGTGGGGAAAATCCGTTCGACGCCCTCGCCGTAGCTGATCCGCCGCACCGTAAACGTCTGGTTCAAGCCGCGCCCCCGGATGCCGATGACGACACCCGCGAAGATTTGAATCCGCTCTTTGTCGCCTTCCACAACCTTGGTGTGAACCTTGACGGAATCGCCCACGTTGAAATTCTCGGCACCCTTGCGGTATTGCTCGCCTTCAATTTTGTCAAACAATGCAGATTTGTTCATAGATCAATCTAAATTCAGTCAATACGTCTAGCTTTCGGTGTCGGCCTGCGCCAGCGCCAATGTTCCCACAAATCGGGTCGTCGTTCCGCTGTCCTTCGCAACGACTGTTGATGGCGCCACCGCGCGATCGCCGCGTGATCGCCCGACAGCAGCACCTCCGGCACGCTCCATCCACGGTACGCCGTCGGGCGCGTATACTGCGGATACTCCAGCAAACCTTCGCTGAAGGATTCTTCAACACTGCTCGCGTCGTCCCCCAACGCGCCCGGCAACAACCGCGTCACGGCATCGATGATGACCATTGCCGGCAAGGCCCCATTGGTCAGGACATAGTCCCCAATGCTGACCTCATCATCCGCCAGGTGCTCGCGCACCCGTTCGTCGAAGCCTTCGTAGCTGCCACAAACCAACAGAAGTTGCGGACACCGGGAGAATTCCTGAGCCAAACTTTGATCGAAACTGCGACCACTGGGTGAGGTCAGGACAACTCGCGCGGCCCCAGTTTCACCCGCTCGAAGCGATTCCACCGCTTCAAAGATCGGCTCAGGTTTCAACACCATTCCCGGCCCCCCGCCGTAGGGTGTGTCGTCGACTGTCCGATGTCGATCATGTGTCCAGTCGCGCAAATCGTGGATTTGCAGGTTCAATAATCCCGATTTCCGTGCCCGTTGAATGATGCTTTCATCCAATGGCCCGGCAAACATGGCGGGAAACAAGGTTAGAACATCTATGCGCATGGCGCCAATTCGCGGAAACGCATCGGTGGTCCGCCACGATGAAAGTCCAAAACGGGAGAGTTGGACCGTTAATCCTCGACCAGGTCCACAGTGCACCGCCGACCGGTCTTCGATCCACCCAGCTGTACCAACGCTCTCAGGGCGTTGATGGTCGCTCCGCGCCGGCCAATGATCTTGCCGGCATCATTTTCCGAAACGCGCAGCTGGTAGGTGGTCAGTCCGCCTCGCTCACGTCCCGTGACCTCCACGGTATCCGGCTCATCCACCAGATTCTTGGCGACAAACTCAATGAATTCGTTCATGGCCGGTCGGAGGAGCGATCCGTCCGCGAGGGCTGCTCAAACCTTGGCCGCTTTCGCCGCGGCCTTGATCAGGCTGGCGACCGTGTCGCTCGGCTGAGCCCCTACTTTCAACCAGTACTGGGCGCGGTCCATATTGAGCTTGTAGTTGGGCTCGGGTTGGGTCGGGGCATAGGAACCGAGTTCTTCGATGAACTTGCCATCCCGTGGGCTGCGGCTATCGGCCACCACGATGCGATACGACGGGTTGTTTTTCGCCCCGCCGCGCTTGAGTCGAATCTTGACTGACATACAAATTATGAACGATTCCCCGATTCCGGGGAGCCACAACCATAGAAGTTTGTTGGCGCGGGACGCAAATGACTTTTGCGGTTTTGCGAGGGGGCGAGGGGGAAAAACGGCGTTTAGCGAGGCCATCGATCAAAACCTCCGCCCGTGAACGACGGAATGGCCTCGGGAAAAACGGCGGGCCTGGGGGTGACACACGGTTTACACCGCCCAGGCCCGCCTACCGATCCCACTCAGGACCGGCAAAAGTGAATTTTTGAACTCGCCTCGAAACCAAGACCTGCTTCGCAGCAGTTTTCCGACACCAATTAACCCTCAACTAGCCCCGGAGCGCAAGCGGTAATTTTTTGCCGCCGTTTCGTTTTATTTCCCCGGTGGGTGCCTCAAATAATTCAGTAGGAACGAGGTTGACCGGCATCGATTCCGGGATGTTTCGCCGGTGGCGTGCCTATTTGGACACCCGTTGCTCCTCGATGATTTGCTGGGCTTTGGCATCACCGGCCGCCGCCGCCTGCTGTAGCTGAATCATCACGGCCACGCGTGATTGGGCCAGTGCCGTTCTTTGTTCTGGGGTAAGGTCGGGGCGGATGCCGAGCGACGAGATCCGGCCCAGGGCAACATCGTACGCACCGTCAGAGACCGCTTGCCCGACCTCTTCCGCCGCCTTTTGGTCTGGTGTGCTTGCCTTTGAAAACGCCTGCCGGACCTGGACGGGTGCCTCCTTGACGGTGACGGCCGGGGGCGCGTCCGAATTCCGGCCACAACCGGTAACGGTGAGCAGGACCATCAAAAACGGGTTAACCCGCCAATTTGCCTGAATCCGGCCTCTGAAAAAAGATCTCAGCAGCATGCCCTGCATAGTCCCCACCATTGGCGCAGCGTCAAGTGACGTCCGGACATCATCGGGAACGATCCGCCCCTTCACCTTTTGCCGCCCGGCGACACTCCCCCCGACACGCCGTTCAGCAAATAAAGGATGGCCATTCGGACCGCCAAGCCGTTGGAAACCTGTTCCAGAATCACGGACTGGTGGCCATCCGCGATCTCACTTTCCATTTCCACCCCGCGATTGATGGGTCCTGGATGCATGATCAGGCAATCGCTCTTTAATCTCCTGGCCCGGGCTTGGGTCAGACCGAAAAGTGCAGCGAATTCCGAGATGCTGGGAAACATGGCGCTGGCTTGTCGTTCCTGCTGGATGCGCAGGAAATTTACGACATCGGCTCCGTCAATTGCCTCCTCAATACGGTGGGTCACCCGGCAGCCCATTCGCTCAAAATGAGGCGGCACCAAAGTGCTGGGACCGCAGAGGGTCACCTTGGCCCCCAGGCGGGTCAGTGCCCAGATATCGGAGCGGGCGACGCGACTGAAAAGGATGTCGCCGATGATGGAGACATGCAAGCCCTCCAGGGTGCCATCGGGCCGACCCTTGTGTTCGCGGATCGTGAAGACATCCAACAGGCCCTGGCTGGGATGCTCATGGGAACCGTCGCCCGCATTGATGATGTGCGCTCTCGCGAAGCGGGAAAGAAAATGGGGCGCGCCGCTCGCGCTATGGCGAAGGATGATGAAATCGGCGTTCAGGGCCTCCAGGTTGCGGACGGTATCCTTGAGGGTTTCGCCTTTTTTGAGGGAGGAGACATTGGCGTCGAAGTTGATCACGTCGGCACTCAGGCGCAGCGCCGCGAGCTCGAAGCTGATGCGGGTGCGGGTTGAGTTCTCGACAAAGAGGTTGACCACGGTTTTACCGCGCAGTGCCGGCACTTTTTTGATTTCGCGCTCGCCCACCCCCTTGAATTCTCGGGCGGAGTCAAGAATGGTCAGGAGTTCAGCCTTGGTCAGGGACTGGAGATCCAGCAAATGACGCCGCGTCCAGACATGGGGACCGGTAGCGTAGGAAGCGGTGGGTGAGTTCACGAGGTCGGTGGTTCAGTTGCTTTCAATCAGGACGCGGTCCGTATGGGCATCCTCACCCCATTGCACATCAATTCTTTCGCCGGCTTCCGTCTTGCGGGTGATGCCCGTGAAATCCGCCTGGATGGGAAGCTCGCGAAATCCCCGATCCACCAGCACCGCCAATTGGACGATGCGGGGCCGTCCATAATCATTCAGCGCATCCAACGCCGCCCGAGTCGTGCGGCCGGTGTACAGCACGTCGTCGACCAGTACAACAGTCTGCCCATTGATGTCGAACGGAATGCGCGTGGGATGCAAAACCAGCGTGCCATGGTCGTCCAGATCGTCGCGGTGCATGGCGACGTCAATCTCCCCGTGGGGCACCTCGTGACCCCAGATCCGCTTCAGGATGCCCGCCAGACGGCGAATGAAATGGTAGCCGCCACGCTGCACCCCGATGAGGGCAACATTTTTCCCTGAAGGATTTCGCTCGGCAATTTCATGGGCGATCCGATCAATGGTTCGATCCACTTGGAGACTATCGAGTAGCACCTGACTCATGGCCCTGGAATAGCGCAGAAAACGGTGGGGCAATCCAACCTGGTTGCTGCAGGGTGATTTGGCATGGCTCGTCAGCTTTGACTCAATCGCTTCACCGGGACGTCATGATAAAGGGCATGCGCTTCATCCAGAATGCGGACAACCTGCTCGGCGAAGGGGCTGTTGCCGACGACCGCCTTGAGTTGGGTGCGATCAAGCTTGGCGACGTGTTCGCCCGGAAACCAATGATCCGCATTTCCCAGCATGTTGTAACGAAAACGTGCCCAGTCGGACAATTCCAACGGCCGCGCGTAGGTCCACAGGCGAAGAATCTCCACCACGTTGACTTCGCCCGGAATGTCCATGTATTCCGGCAGGCCTGACCACCATCGCTGCATCCACTCCCGGCCGTTGGCCCTGTCCAATTCGTCCCGGAGACGACGCTCAATCGGGGCCACGGCGGCGGCGGCGGCATCGTAATGGGCCAAGCCGGCCAGATGTTCATCGAAATCCGACGGGCGGGCGGCACCCAGTGACAAGGTGTGAATCTCCGGGCGCGCCAGGCAGTAAAGGTCGTTGAATTGCATCGGGGTCAGTGGAGCGCACAACCCGCGCATCTTTGGAAGGGGCAGGTACAGTTTCCCTCCTTTGTCGTTGGGACTGATGATGAAGACTCCCATGTCACGTTGCGCGGCCTCGGCAATGCACGCCCGATTCAAGTCATTGACGAAGTACCAGTGCAGATTGACGTAATCGAATTCATCGCTACGAATCGCCTCGGAAATGAGCTCTGGCGTGGCGTGAGTGCTGAAGCCTATGTGTCGAACTCGCCCCTCGCGCTGCAATTGTCGGCAGACCTCCAAACATCCTCCCCTCCGGAGTGTGTGATCCAGCAACTCGTCATTATTGATTCCGTGGAGCGAGAGCAGATCGACATGCTCCAGTCCCAAATAACCCATGGAAGTCTCAAAGGTCTCGAGAAACTCCCGCGGCGTGGCCTTCGGCGTGACCTTGGTCTGGATGATGAGTTTTTCCCGGGGCAACCGCTGGAGGACCGGCCCGAGTTGCATCTCCGAACTCCCGTAACCCCGGGCGGTTTCGATATGGTTGATGCCCAATTCGACACTCCGTTGGATGGTTGCCTCCAGATTCGCCTGCCCTTCCGGGGGAACTTGATCCCAAGGGATGTCTGACCAGGATTGCTGATAACGCATCCCGCCACAGGAAAAGACGGGCATCGACAGATTGGTGCGACCGAAACGGCGATATCTCATGGCATCAACATGAACGCGGGTCACCACATGTCAGGAAACAGTCTTCGAAAAACCGCATATCGGCGAGGATGCCGCCAAAACCGGCCGATCCAAAATAGTTGATGACCCGACAAACCGGGAAATAATCGCAAAGGTGCCGGAAGACCAAGAGCCCTTCGATCGCTGTCGAAGGTTGACGCCGCCTTAAAATCCGTCGTCGTTGGCTAGCGACGCGGGAGGAGTCGTTGATTTCATGGGCAGAGGTTGGGAAGCGGGAGTGAGGGCGGGGCGGGGGATTTTGGGGGCTT
>JAYTHD010000325.1:0-9033 GCA_043732975.1 Verrucomicrobiota bacterium | reverse complement strand
CGACCCGCTTTTGCCGGAGCAGGCATTGTCCGAGGTGAGCGATGGCGTCGACGTCGGTGGCATCCCGCTTTAGCGATTCACGATAACTGGCTTCCGCCTCGGTGAGTTTTCCCTGAGCAAAGTAAACGTCCGCCAGGTCCAGATGATCGCGGGCATGATCGAGATGATGGATCCGACCCTGCAGTTCCTTGATCCGGCGACGATTGCCCGCGCCCGGCAGTTCGAATCCCTGCAAACCACCTCCCACAGGTCCGGCCACCCGAAAGACTTGGAAATAATAGAGCGCCGCGCTGATGGCCCATCCGAAGAGAATGAAGACGGCCCAAAGGTATTCGCGTCGGCGGAGCGCGTCGACGCCCATCCAGACTTGGAACGCTGTGATGACCAGCACCATGGGGTTGGAAATCAGGTATTCCAGATTCAAGAGATTGAAGACAGACGCCAAGGTGGCGGAGTGCATGCGGAAGGAATAGTGAGAGCGACGGCCCGGTCCAAGAAGAAGGTGTTCCGGGAGTGGTGTGGCCATCAATGGTAACTGGAATCCGAGTGGAAATCGAATCCGGGACCGGGGTTTTGGTTTTACGGAAGCGAAGCCTGGGGTGCGGATTTGTTTGCGCAGGCAGAAGGGAGGGATAGAAACAGCGGATGAAAACGCCGTTCCTCGTCGCCTTGTCGCTGACACTTATGGCTGGTTCCCTGACGGCCGCTTCCAATGCCCTCGTCCTGCACACCCGTTCACGCCTCGCGGTCGAGGGCGGCAGTGCGTCCCGGGCGGTCAATAAAACGGCGGAATGGGATCCCCGGAAGACGGCCATCATCATTTGCGACATGTGGGATGATCATTGGTGTCAGAGTGCCGCCCGGCGGGTGGGCGAACTCGCGGGGCCGATGAACGACGTCGTCCGGCAAGCCCGGGAGCGGGGCGTGTTCATCATTCACGCACCGAGCAGTGTCACCCGTTTTTACGAAGGCACGCCTCAGCGGGAACGCGCAAAAATGGCTCCCTTTGCTCCGACGCCCCGTCCGCTGTCGACGTCCGAGCGCTGGGGGACTGCCTGGTGCTGGCCGGACGCCGCCCGCGAAAAGGATCTGCCGATCGATGACTCGGACATGGGGTGCGATTGCAAGGTGAAGTGCACCATCCGCGAAGCCTGGACCCGGCAGACTCCCGCGTTGCAGATCGCCGCCGAGGACGCCATCACGGATAACGGGCAGGAGACCTGGAACCTGCTGGCCGAACGCGGCATAGATCGGGTTATTTTGATGGGCGTGCATCTCAACATGTGCGTCCTCGGACGGCCCTTTGCGATTCGGCAGATGGTGCAACAGGGCAAGACCGTGGTCCTGTGTCGCGACCTGACCGACACGATGTACAACCCGGAGCGCGCGCCGCACGTTTCGCATTTCGAAGGAACGGACCGTGTCATTGAGCACGTGGAAAAATACTGGTGCCCGACGATCACCAGCCGGGATATCACGGGGAGGGCGCCGTTTCGGTTCAAGGCCGACAAGCGAAAGAAGCGCTACGCGTCGTGAAGTTTCGTCGTCGTTTGCCGGCGAGCTTGATCCCTCGCTGGGTGGGGAGTGTTCACACGCCCAGTTGGGCGCGGATCTTTGCGGGCGGACCGTCAAATCGGACCAGCGGAATATTGCCCACAAAACCAATCTCCTTCAATCCACGTCGGCTGGCGTAGTAGCCGCCGGCCGCGAGGTTGCGGAACCGGGCGAAAAAGGCGGCGGCGTTCCTAGACTCCGGGCGGGTCGTCGCCGGGAAGGCCAGCTCATCCGCGATGGCCGATTGCTCGGCGAGCGATAACTGGCCGAAGTTGCGCGAAAACCGCTTCGCCGACTCACTGTCCAACCACGTCAAACCCGCCAGGATTTGCGTCCGGTCGGCTTGCTGAAGTTCATACGGCGCGCTGATCCATTCGTCGATGAACTCGACCACGCCCACCTCGCTGGCGGCAGGCGATGGCCCATCAGCGGGCAGGATGAGGTCGGCGAGCGTCCGGACGGTGAGTCGCTGTTCGGCGGTCAGGGTCAGGGGCCAGAAATCGCCGGGCGCGTAGGTTTTGTTCAGTAAGGGGTCAAGGCCGTAAGGTTGGGCTGGACCCGGCGCGGCACCGAAAGCTCGTTCGTCCAGAGCGGCAAGAGTTCCCGCCACCGCCGCCACGAGCACCAGGGCTTCGCGGCGACTCAGTCGGGAGGACTCGCTCGTGGAGGATTCAAGCCGCTCAACGGAGCTGCGGTTTGCAGTGTCCTCCGTCATAAATTCCCCTTTTTCATTTCGTCGAGCAGGTAATCCGAGGATCGCCAGGCCAGGGCCATGATGGACAGCGTTGGGTTCTTATCGGCATTGGAAACAAACGGGCCGCCGTCCATCACGAAGAGATTCTTCACGTCCCACGCCTGGCACCACGGGTTGAGCACGGAGGTTTTGGCATTGGAACCCAGACTGGTGGTACCCACTTCGTGGATGATGGCGCCGGGCGGATAGATGGCCCGGCGTCCGTCGGCGTGGACGGGTGTGGTGACCCGGCCGCCCATCGCCTCGATGATGTTTTTGAAAGTCTGGTGCATGTGGGCGGCCTGATTGATTTCGTGCTCGCTCCATTGGAAGTGAAAACGCAGCACCGGGATGCCCCACTGGTCCTTCTGCTCCGGATCGAGTTCGCAATAGCTGTTTTCGTTGGGAATCATTTCGCCCCGTCCGGCAAAGTGGACCCAGGATCCGAAATAGCGGCGCATTTCCTCCTTGAATTTCTTTCCGTAACCGCCGCCGGTGAGCCGGGCCACGTCATCCGCAAGGCCGACGGCCGGCAGATTTCGTCCACCGCCCATTTCGATGTGGTAGCCGCGGGCGAAGTTGAGTTTGCCTGCGCGTTGTTCCTGATAGAGCCACCAGGGCGCGTAGGCGTGAGCACCGGAGCCGTCCGTATTGTAGGCGGGTAGATTTTCCAGCGCGGGGATTTGACCGCCCACCTGTGCGCCGACGGAATCCATCAGATAGCGTCCAACTTTGCCGCTCGAATTGGCGAGGCCCTGAGGAAACGCATGGGATTTGGAATTGAGCAGGATGCGGGCGGATTCGCAGCCACTGGCGGCGAGCACCACGACGCGGGCCTCGGCGCGGCGCTCCTGGCCGGTTTTCTTGTCGATATAAAGGACCCCGGTCGCACGGCCGGTGGGGCCCAAGGTCACTTCCCGCACCATGGCATCGGGCAGGATGTCGAGGTTGCCGGTGTCGAGGGCCGGGGGGAGATGGACGGTGGTGGATTGATAATTGGCCCGCGTGGAACAACCACGGCCGCAGGGCGTGGCCCAATAGCAGACCGCGCGTTGCTTCATGTGTTTGGCGATGATTTCCTGGGCGCGCGGGTTTCCCGGGTGCAGCCGGGCGGGGGCGCCGACGTGATCCTGCCGGGCGGACAAGACGGCACGATGAATCGGCACCACCGGGATGCCGTGCGGCGAGCAGGCCTTTTTCGCCAGCAGTTCGTGCGCGTGCATCGCCGGTGGTGGCAACAGGGAACCCGGGGCGGAATCCGGCGTATTCTCGCGCCCCTCGTTGGAGCCGAAAACACCAATTAGCGTTTCCACCCGGTCGTAGTACGGAGCCAGATCTTCATATTGGATGGGCCAATCGAGGCCCAAGCCGTCACGAGCTCGGGGCTTGAAATCATATGGCCCCATCCGCAGGGAAATGCGGCCCCAATGATTCGTCCGTCCGCCCAGCATACGGGGACGCCACCACATCCAATTCTGGTCCGATTCGGGGGCCTTCCAATCGCTCGCCACATGCCATCCCGGCTGCTGCTGACGTCGCACCACGTAAGGTTCACCGGGGACCCGCCAGCCGCCCCCGACCGTGGCATCGTGGAAGCCCAGGTGTTTGTCAGGCGTGATCGAGGCCGCCAACGGAGCTTGGCCATGGGTCTGGAACATCGGCGTCTCGCGGGCCGGTTCGTAATTCCGACCCGCCTCCAGAAGCAGGACCTTGGCGCCGTTCATCGTCAGCGTATAGGCCGCCTGCCCGCCGCCCGCACCGGATCCGACGACGATCACATCGTACGACGGTTGCTTCTTGGAACTCGAAAGGACCGGCATGCGCGCAAGAGGGCCGATGGGGAGTTGCCCGTCAATTCAGGCGATTTACATCAGGCCTGGAATCGGGTCGGCCTCGTAGAGGTAATGGGGCCGGCCGGTAGTATCGCTCCAGGTGATGGAGCGCGGCAATCCCAAGGCCTCATAGATTGTTGCCGCCAGGTTCTCAGGTCGTTGCGGCGAACTGTCCGGATAGGCGCCGATTTTGTCGCTCGAGCCCACGACCGTGCCACCCCGCACGCCGCCCCCGGCCAGCAGAACCGTCTGACACGCACCCCAGTGATCGCGACCGGGCAGCGCGGAACCCGGCAGGGTGGTGATCCGGGGTGTCCGACCGAATTCACTGCCCACGACGATGAGTGTTTCGTCCAGTAACCCGTGGCTATCGAGATCATCGATCAAGGCGCTGAGGGCGCGATCCAGCGGGGGTAACAGCTGATTCTTGAGATTGGGAAAGGCCGCCTCGTGCGTGTCCCAGGTTTCGTCATTGCCCAGATTGACCTGCACCAATCGGACCTCGGCCTCGACCAATCGCCGCGCCATGAGCAGGGACCATCCGAAGCTGTTGCGGCCATAGCGATCAAGCGCCTTGGGCGGAGCGCCGGCGAGATCGAAGGCCTCATGCACCTTGCCATTGGCGAGGAGGGAAACCGCCGCTTCACGATAGCGATTGAAGGCGTCGTCACCCAGCACGCCGCCCAGTGAGCGGGATTGGCCTTCGATGGATTTGCGCAAGGCGACCCGGTCGAGCACGCGCTCGAGGCTTAAACCCTGGGGCAGGGTTAGCTGCGGCGCGGTGAATTGAAGGGCCTCGTCGTGCATCCGGCCCTTGGCGTGGTGGAACAGATATTCCGGAAACGCGCCATAGTGCTGCGGGTGGTAGGGCGACATGTCCAGAAACCATGGATCCCGCTGAGTTCCCAACAGGCCGCCGAATTGTCCCGGGAGTACCCGGCCGGTGCTGTGCACGATCCGGTCCGGCAGCACGATCGCGGGCGGGAGATTATTCGTTGCCGGGGCCAGGGCGCCGGACAAGGCCGCGATGCTGGGCCAATCGGAGGGTTGGGGCCGATTCGGATCAAATCCCGGCGGCAGATCCGTCCGCCCGGTGAGCATGATATGGTGGCCTTCGGAATGGCTGTTCGACGGATGGGTGAGGGATCGAACCAGGGCCCATTTTGGCGAACGCTCGGCGAGGAGCGGAAGGTGTTCGCAAATCTCGATGCCGGCCGTGCGCGTGGGGATCGGTCGGAATTCGCCCCGGACTTCCTCCGGCGCCCCGGGCTTCATATCGAAGCTCTCGTGCTGCGCCAGTCCGCCGGACAGGAAGATGTAGATGACCGATTTGGCCCGGGTGCGGGGCACCGAAGGGTCCGGCGCGGCCAGGGCCTTCAATGCCGACAGATGTTCCATGCCCAATCCCAGAAGGCCGATGGCACCGGCCTGAACGGCCTGGCGCCGCGTCAGGCGACCTCCCGGGTGGGCACCGCCGGTCCGGTGACTGGATGCGCGACGAGACATGGGATTGATGTGGGATTTCAGTAGCATATCCCGGGCCGCCTCGTCACGGGTAATCTGCCGGCCGGCCGGGACTCGGGCTCCCTTTTTCATACCATGGGAATGACGCGGCCGCCCCGGGGTAACGCGCTTTTGTACGAAGAAGCAGATCGCCAGGGATCGCAACCGCGAGAAGCGACCCTGCGCCGCGCGGGCGTCAACGATGCTCGACGGGTGCAACGTGCCGGCTCCGGCTCGCCCGGCCCGGCGAAGGGGAAAGGGCAGGGTTGCGGTACATCCCGCAGCCCTGCCCTCACGATTAATCAGCGCCCAGTGGAAAATGGCAATCCATCCGGACACCGCGCGCGGCCTTCCAAAATCAATCGCAATTTATGCCGCACCGGCGAAACCGAAGGGAAGGCTACTCGCTGATTCCCGTAACCACCCAAACCCCGTCATCGTTCAGTTTGTTGAAGGTGGCGACCTGCGTGTTGCCGCTGTCGCTGTTGTGGGTTGTCTTCTTTGCAATCTTCCTGGTTCTCACTTCGGCGCCATTGCCTTGAAGCAGGCCGGCCTCCGCGGCGGCGGTGGCCTCATTGTCGCAGATAATGACTGTTACTTGTGTCATAAATAATATTATTTAAGGTTACTCTCGATGATTTTGAAGTCGTTTTTGTAATTCAACAATTCCTTCTGAATGTCGCTCACGTTGCTTCGTTTCGAAATCCGGTCGGCGACACCGTCCAGGGATTCCTCATCACCCAACTGAACCCCGGCGAGGGCTTTTTTTACGCGCTCTTTTCTGGCGGCCGGGGTGTGCTCGGCCTGCTCATTGGGTCCATCAAATATGAATCTTGCAGCATTCTCGCGAACGGTTTTTTGCGCCACTCCAATTTCCACTTTTTCGTCAAAGATGGCTTTTGAGTCACGCGCTTCCGCGGGAGTTTTGGCTTTGGGATTGACCATGGCGGCACCGCCATGCTCCGCGAGCAGTTGGGCCGCCAAACCGGTGGCAAAGTACTGGGCAATTTTCAGGTCGGCGGTTCCATTTTGTGAGGATCCCGATCCGCCGCCACGGAAGGTGCCGAGCACGGAATAGGCGTCTTTGGTGGTTCCGTGGCCGTCTGGCTTCTCGGCCTGAAATTTCAGATCCGTGCTGCTGGCATTGCTGGGAATCGTTGAATTCTGAGTTTCGTGATAGACCGGCACCCGGGCCGCTTCCTGCCGATTGTAGCCGATTTGAGCTTCCGGAATCTTTTCCGCGTTGACGCCGACCTTGACCCCAAATTGGGTGTTGGTGACGAAGTTGATGGCGTTGCCGTGGCGACATCCGAACAGCAGCGCGGTTATGGGTATCCATGTTAGGAACAGATATCGTCCCCGGGATAAGGCGGTGGACACTGTGGGCATTGTTTTCATGAGTTTGTATTTATTTTAACCCTGCGGAGTAGACATCAGTTAACGTGTTTGTCCGGGCAGTGAATCCGTCGTCGGCCAGAGCGTGCGGATTGGCAGATTCGTGCCGACCCGGAAATTGAAGAAATCGGCCGTTGGCCAGGCGATGATGCTTCCTTCTGCGGTTCGATTCACGGTGAGGCGGCGGCGGCTTTCGTAGCCGAGCGAGACCCCGAAATCCTGCCCTCCTGCATCGAGTCGCACGCCCGCGATTTCATTGCCCGTGGCCACTGCGGCCAAGCCGTGGGCAGGGGGGTGCACCGCCATCTGGAGGTGGCCGACGCCCCAAAGGTGTTCCTTGCCGGTGCGACGATCATAGTAGTGAATGCCACACCCGGCCTGGTAGTGGCACACCGAAAACACCAAGCACAGCCAAGGCAGCTTACGATTCCTGTCGTGCCTTGGGGGGGGTGACACTGGAGCGAGAGCGCGACATCTACCTTGCAGAACGGTCGATCAGAGTGCCTTCTTTCAAGAAAACAGCATTCTTTTGGACGGCCGGTGGAATTCACGGATTGCGCGTCGTGGGGCGGATCCCGAATTTCACCCGGACCATGGGATAAACTGCGAATTTCTGAGCCCGCCCGCCCGCCCGAAGCGAGTTGTCACCTCTGCCGGGGGCAGGGTAGTCTGCCGCATGAATCGGACGCTGCAGATCACCGGTCTTTTCACCCACCCCATCAAATCGTGTGCGGCCGTCGGACACCACCGGGTGCGACTCGACGCCTTCGGATTGTCCTGGGATCGCCATTGGATGCTGGTCGATGCCGCCGGTGTGTTTGTGTCCCAAAGGTCCGTTCCAGCCTTGGCGGTGGTGGCGCCGTGCGTGATGGAGGCGCAACTCCAAGTGACGGCCCCCGGCTTTCCGCCGCTGTCAGTGCCCTTGCAAAATGACCGTTCGATCCGGCGGTCGGTGACGGTGTGGAGTGACCGCGTTACCGCCTGGGATGAAGGCTCCGCCGCGGCGGAATGGTTTTCCGATTTTGCCGGCGTGGAACTCCGCTTGGTGCGATTTCCGAATGATGCCGTCCGCCCGGTGGATCGCCGGTACTCCACCCGCCCCGATGGACGGACGGCTTTCTCTGATGGATTTCCCCTGCTGCTGGCGTCCGAGGAATCGCTGGAGGAATTGAACAGGCGATTGGTCGCACGTGGACGCCTGCCGGTGCTGATGAGCCGGTTCCGTCCGAATGTGGTCGTGGGCGGCGCGGATCGACCCTTTGCGGAGGACGACTGGCTGTCGGTCCGCACCGACGACTTGAAACTGGACCTGGTGAAACCTTGTGCCCGCTGTGTGATGACGACGACAGATCAGCAAACCGGTCTGATTCCGGAAGCGGGTGAGCCCCTGGCCACATTGAGTACTTTTCGACGCTGGGGGTCCCACGTGGCGTTCGCCCAAAACGGGGTCGCGCACGGTTCCGGTGAATGGGTGGTGGGTGCCGCGTTGATCGTCGAGCCGGGCGTTCCCAACCGGTGGCAAATCGGGCCGCCGAAATCTATCGACGCAACCGTTTGACTCCCGCCCAGGCCAGCAGGGCGAATCCGACCGGTGTACCGGTCACGGAGAACGGCAGTCCGGCGACGACGCCGAAGAACAGGGCCTTCGCGACGGCCACCCGCCGCCGGTTGTGCGCCCAGCGTCGCTGCACGAGGTAGGTGGTCAGGAAGACCGACAAAAAGCTGAGCGGGATGGTGAACCAGAGCGTCACGATGGCGAACTCCGGAATCATCCAAAAGTTGTCCACCAGGATGAGGAGCGCCGACGCTGCCGGGTGGAAAACGTCCGTCGGCCCGGGTGCGGGCCCTTCTCCGCCTGGATTGGACTTGGCGGCCGCCGCTCGGGTCGTCTCTGATCCTGGCAGGAGGACTTCCGTTTCAATGAGGGGTGGGCGATCCATGGTGAAGGGTCGGGAATCGCTCAGAACGGATCAAACGGCCCGCGTCCGGAAAGCACAATATCTGCGAGTTTCTCCT
>JAYTHD010000324.1:0-4921 GCA_043732975.1 Verrucomicrobiota bacterium | reverse complement strand
GCCATCGCCCCGCCACGCCGCGATTTTGCCACCCGCCCCGCCGCCGACCAACAGATCCTCCGAACCATCGCCGTCCAGGTCCGTCCACGTCACGCCCGGTCCGAGATACGCCAGGCTGCGCGGCAGAGACGGTTGCCGGATGAAATCGTCAAACACTTCATCTTGATGCCGATGTCCTCCCAGCGCAGCCGTTACTTCTGCGAAGAACGTCGGCGCCGGGGCCGGCGCCGGTGGCCGGACAGCGATGGGACCCGTCGGCTCCACGATTTCCAGGGGTCCGTCGGTCGGGGGATTCTCCCAGCGGGACTCACGTCCGGACGGCCAGCGGACCGCGACGACGACAGTGCGCGGACTTCCGTAGGTTACGGCCCAAGTTGGATTCAAGGCAAAGGTGCGCTCGGGCGCGTCGCCGCTCAAATAACGCCCGCCGGCAATGATCTCCTGCGTCTGCGCCGGCCAATTGTTCACCTGGACGGAAATCCGGGCGCCAATCCCGTGAGTATTTGGCCCGGCGGACTTCAACCGCACATGCAGCCGAGGAGCCGTAGCGTCATTCCGGTAAACCAGCGCCGGCCCGTTCAGACAATTGACCACCAAATCCAAATCCCCGTCGCCATCCAGATCCGCCGCCGCCATGCCATTGGCCACACTCGGGACGTCAAAACCCCAGGCGTGACTTACGTCTTCGAAAGTGCCGTCCCCGCGATTACGAAAAGCCGCGTTCGGAACATCGAAGCGACGGAACTTCCGACGCACCTCCAACAGGTCCCGCGTGCTCATTTTCTTTCGCCCCTTTTCGCGCTCGACCTGGTCACTGAGATCCGCATCCATCATTTCCAGCTCGTGCCCGTTGGAAACCAGCAGGTCCTCGTAGCCATCGAGATCCACGTCGAGGAAGATCGGCGTCCAGGACCATTCACTGGCACTCAACCCGGCGAACCGGCCCATTTCGGCGAAGGTGCCGTCGCCGCGTCCGCGATAGAGTACGTTGTGAGAAAACTGCGGCAGATGATCCTGAGCGCCGGGGAGAAAAACGGCCGGCGGCAAACCGGCGACCTGGAGATTCCGCCGCTGATGACTGCGCGAAAGCATGTCCAGGACAAGGAAGTCATCGTGCCCATCCCGATCGATGTCCGCCACATCCACGCCCATGCTGAACGCGGCCAGGTGACGCAACGCCGGCGCGCCCACGGCACGAAACCGCAGCGGCCCGCCGGGTTTCGTTTCATTGAGATAAAACCGGTCCGGCGATTGAAAGTCGTTGCAGACATACAAGTCCGGCCGGCCGTCTCCGTTGAAATCCCGGAGCAATACGCTGAGTCCCCAATCATGCGGCTCCGCAGCCAGCGGTTTGCCGTCTTCATCCAGAAACGCGCCGCCGGTCCAATCGACCGGCGTGAAATGGCCGTGGCCATCGTTGAGAAAAAGCACATCTGCTTCGCCATTTTCCTGAACGCCGGAAGGACCGAGGTAGAAGCGACCGATCAAATCCGGTTCGGCGGTACTCCGCCCGTTGTAAGCGACCACCCGTTGACGACCGCCCTCTTCGCGAATGCGGAAGGTCGCGCCGGGATCGTCACGCAGCGAGACCAACCGGTAGTTCGCCACGTACAGATCCAGGTCGCCATCGCCATCGACGTCCGCCAGCGCGAGCGACATGCCAGCGCGACCGGGATTGAGCCGGGCCGTCTCCGTAAAGTGTCCCCGGCCATCGTTGTGAAAAACGCGCGTGCCTTGTCCCAGCGAATTCACCACCAGATCCAGCGCCCCGTCACCGTCCAAATCCGCCACGGCACAGCCGGTGGCATCGAAGTTCAATCCGCCGGGGAAGGCCGTGGCCGTCACCCGTTCGAATCGCCACCCACCGAGGTTGCGGAAGAGCGTTGAAGTCCCCGCCGTTCCCGCAAAGAAGACATCGGTCCGCCCGTCCCCGTCCAGATCTCCGAGCGCCACGCCGCCGCCGTTCAACGGAATCTGATTCGTGAGATAACGCTCGGCCGGTATCCGGTTGGTAAAGTCCAGCCCCGTCTCGGACACCGGCAACGAGGTGAAACCGACAGCACCCGCAGCGACGCCGGCGGTCAGCACTCCGAGCATCCCGGGCACCCAGGCGGCACGTCGTATACAATTCCCCACCGAACCAAATTCGCACGGCGCCCGCGGGGTGGCGAAGGCCATTTCCAAAAAACTGAAATCCCGCTGGGGGCAAAAAGGGCAGTCGGTCACTTCGTTTTTTGGCCGCTCTCCGCCTTTAGATGAGCCTGCACCAAACTGCGGGCCGTCTCGACCAGGTCGCGATCCAACCGGAGATCTCCGAATCGGAAATCCGGAATTCCGCTCTGCGCCCGACCCACCAGATCGCCGGGCCCCCGCAGCCGAAAATCTGCCTCCGCCAGGGCAAAGCCATCAGTGGTTTCCGCCATCACCTTGAGTCGGGCCTCGGCCACCTCAGTTCGTTCGCCCGCCACGAGGATGCAATGCGATTCATGGGCGCCCCGGCCGATCCGTCCCCGCAATTGATGCAGCTGGGCCAGCCCGAACTGCTCCGCATTTTCAATCAACATCACCGTCGCGTTGGGAACATCGACCCCGACTTCAATCACGGAGGTCGCCACCAGCGCCTGAACTTCTCCCGCCCGAAACCGCTGCATCACCGCCTCTTTTTCCTCCGCGCGCAATTGTCCATGGAGGAGAGCCACGACGTGTGGCTTCAGAGCCGCCTGAACCCGCACGAATTCCTGGGTCACGGCCTTCACGTCATCGTGTTCCGATTCATTCACCCGTGGATAAACCACGTACGCCTGGCGGCCGGCCGACAATTGTGCGGCGATGAATTTCCACACCTTCGGCAAGGCGTCGGACTCCCGCACGTGGGTACGGATCCGTCCGCGGCCGGCGGGAAGTTCGTCGATCACGCTGACATCCAGATCCCCGTACATCGTGAGGCCAAGCGTCCGTGGAATCGGCGTCGCGGTCATCACCAGCAAGTGCGGTGAGTGTTCGCCGGTACGACCCTTGCGCACGAGGGTCTCGCGTTGGGCGACGCCGAACTTGTGTTGCTCGTCGATCACCACCAACCCCAGGCGATCCATCACGACGGCGTCCTCCAACAGCGCGTGGGTGCCGACCCAGAGTTGCGGCGTTTCACGATTGGGGGACTGGGCCGGATCGCGTTTCGGGCGGGCGGAACCGGTGCGCAACTCCACGGCAAATCCCAGGACGCCGAACCAGCGGAAGAAATTCTGATGGAGTTGGCCCGCGAGAATTTCCGTGGGTGCGAGGACGGCGACGTTCCAGCCCGACTCCAGCGTCATCAGGGCGGCGCAGGCGGCCACCAAAGTTTTGCCCGAGCCGACATCGCCCTGCAGCAGGCGGCGCATCGGTACGGGATTTCCCAAATCGGCGCGGATCTCGCGCAAGACCCGTTGTTGCGCGCCGGTCAGCGGAAATCCAAGCGACGCCAGGAACGGCTTCATTCGGACATTCGTGCCCGCACTCGGGCGGGCGGTCACGGAACGTTCCAGATTCCGGCGCCGACGCTGGATGTTCAACTGCAGCTCAACGAACTCATCCAGGGCCAAACGTTCCCTGGCCAGGTCCGCAGCGGCTGAATTCTCCGGGAAATGCAGCGCCGCAATGGACGCCGCGACGGTGGGCCAACGTCGGGAGGAGGCCGGCTGCAACAGGGTGAGATTCTCGTCCGACGTGCCCGTGGATGTCGGAATGATGGCGGGCTCCGGCTCCGGCAATTTTCCGGCGAATTCCTGCACCGCCCGGTACAACACGCCGCGCAGCACCCGCTGCGGCAGTCCGTCGGTCAGCGGATACACCGGCACAATGCGGCCCATGTGCGCCGATGGATCTTCACCCGGCTCGGATTTCTCGGTATCCGGATGATCCATCCGTCGCGGCCGCAACGAATTCGGCTTCCCGTAGACGGTAACCTCATCCCCCGCGGCAAACATCCGCTCCAAAAAGGGCAGATTCCACCAACGGCAATGCAACCGTGCGGTGCCGTCGTCGAGCACAAATTCGTACACTGACTTCGCCCCCTTCTGGAAAGACTTCAAACCGGCAGCCACGATTTTCCCGTGGACCGCCATCGGCATTCCCAGTTGCAGCTCGCGAATGGTGGCAAACCGCCGTCGGTCCTCATACCGGTGGGGTCGATGAAACAGGAGTTCCCGAACGGTCCGAACCTCCAACCGCTCGAGCAGTCGGCTACGCTCCATTCCGACGCCCCACAACACCTCGACGGAGGAGCCCAAGGACCGCACCACCGGCCCCGAGGTCGACCGCAAAGGGGCTGGCCGCTGGCTACGAGTTATTTCCGTCCCGGACATCGCAAGAACTGCAGAATAGTCCAATCCCATCCGCCTGCCATTTATTGAAGACAGCAATACTAACAATAATGTGACAGGTTCATTATTTTTATTTTACAATGTGACAGGTTTATTATTATTAACAATTCGCGCCTGTATTTCTTGGGATTGCTGAATCGCCGCGCCGGCAAAAGCCGATTCCACCGAGGTTTTCACTTGTAGATCCAGGGCGCGTGGACAAGGAGAAACAGTTAGCTGGCTCGGGCGCTTTGGTCGGTTACAAGCATTGCGCTTTGCGCCCAGAAATCGATTCCCAATGACATCAACGGAGCTTCAATCGTGGCGAATGAATCGCACGCGCGATTCCACTGCTTCCACTACCCCCTCACCCCACCCCCTCATCCCACCGCATCGACCCGCAAATCCCGCAACACGCTGATGCCGGGCAACGGCACCCCGCGAATCGGCCGTGCGCCGTCCTTCCGCTTCTTTCCGAAGCTGTCCCGGTATTGCACGAACATTTCGTTCACGAACTCCTTCGATCCCAGAAACACCCCGTCCGTCAGGTGCCGCACCCGCAGGCGCAACACCTGCCCCAG
>JAYTHD010000323.1:0-11011 GCA_043732975.1 Verrucomicrobiota bacterium | reverse complement strand
GTGAGCTGGGCGGTTGTTGAACCACCGAGTGTGGACGTCTATCCGGCCTTCGCTGCCGGTTCGACCTTTTGACGATACAGAATGTCGACGACGTTGCGGAGGTAGTGTTCGTCCGAGAGGCCGTCGATCAGGTCGGCGGGAAATTCCACCGTCCTCCGAAAACGCCCGGCGAGATCGCGATACAATTCGATGCGCGCCCCGGGATCCAGTTGCTCCCGTCGGAGCAGCGCCTGCAATGCGAGGGCGGCTTCCGTGGCGCCAACCCGCTGCCGGAGTCGCGCCGCCAGATGGGGTTGGGTGCGGAGGGAGTTGAAGTGGCCAGCCAGCAGTGCCGGCAGATCCGTCTCCGCGGCCGGAGATTGACGGATCACCACCGTTCCGGCGGCGATGTCACCCAAGCGCTGGCATTGCCGGGAGAGCACGCTGGAGACGCCCCCAACGAAATAAAATGCCGGGAGAAAATCCACGGCGCGGAGCAGGTTTCGCAACACCACCTGGCCGAAGGTGAGTTTCAATCCCTGGGCATCGATCACCCGGAGCCGGAAGACCCGTTTGCCCACCGTCCTGCCCGAGCCGTACCACTCAAAAAGAAACCCGTAGACTGTGGGCAGAAGAAAGAGCCCGAGCAGCACCACGGTCTGCCCGAGGTCCGGCGAGATCAGCGAGGTGGCGGTCGCGCCAAAACTCAGCAGCAGCGACGCTCCCAGCATGACCGCAAAATCCACCAGCCACGCCAAAAACCGGACAAACGGTCCGGCCAGGGGCATGGCAAATTCGACGCCCTCGGGAGTGCGGATGCGCAGGGTGTCCACGACCGTTGGTGAACCGGTTCGTGTCCGCATCCGCTCACGGACGCCGCTTCAGTTTCAGATCCTTGAACTGCACCTTCATCGGCGGTCCCACATGGATTTGCAGCGCCAGGATGCCCGATTTCGCACCTTTCGCGCCGTCATCCACCACGTCGGCGGTGCAACGGCCATTGATGTAATGCTGCAGGTGATTGCCATCGGCGATGATGAGGTAGTCATTCCAGTCCTCATCCCGAATATTGGCTTGCAGATCGGCGCTCGGTGCCAGACGTCCCAGGGTCGTGATCTTGGTGCCATTCGGTCCGTCCGTCACGCGGGTGCGCAATCCGCGATCCGCCAGGATGCCGCGGCCGCGTTCTTCATAGAGGATGCCGCTGTAAGTGGTGCCCGCTTCAAAATCGGCCTGGTAACCGCCGACGATGAATTTCTCGGCATCGACGAGCGAAGAGCGGTATTGCACGCCGGAATTGCCGTGGAAAATGCGATAGCGAAACCGGAGTTCAAAGTTGTCCACCGTGCCCGCCGTCCAGGTCAGGAAGGTGTTGTTTTTGAGCGGATTGATTGCGGTGGTGTAGCCGGTGATGGCTCCGTCCTCCACCTGCCAGTGATCCGCCAGGCCGGACCAGCCGGTGAGATCCTTGCCATTGAACAGGAGTTCGGACCCGGCATCGCGCTGGGCTTCGGTTCTCGAGGTGAGGCGGCAACCGGAAAAGCTGGTCGCGGCCAGCCCGGTCAGCGCCGCCAGGACGAACGAAAGAGTACGGGAATGCATCGCGCGGAGTCTGGCGGGAAAATCGGGAATTCCAATTTGAAATTTTCCGCCGCCAGGTCGCGTCGGCCGGACCGGACTGCGCCGAGTGCGCAGCCCCGGGACGCCAGAATCACCACGGTGCGCGATTGTGAACAACTTTGCCCGGAAAATGGGCACTGGGAGCCTCTGCCGGGAGTGGCACAACTACTGCTGGGACACCGGTGCACGTATCGTTTGTTTGAACTATGAAGACCGGCTTTCTGATCGACATGGACGGAGTCATTTATCGCGAGAACCACTTGATTCCGGGCGCCTTGGATTTTGTGCAAGCCCTCCTGGCGACGGGCACTCCTTTTCTCTTTTTGACCAACAACTCGGCTCCGACCCCGGAGGATCTGGCTGTCCGCCTGAAACATCTGGGTGTCAGCGGACTTTCCGCACGTCATTTTTACACTTCGGCGATGAACACGGCCGATTTCCTCGGCGAAACCCATCCCAACTGCACCGCGTTTGTCATCGGGGAGGGCGGTCTGCTCTCGGCGTTGCACCAACGGCAGATTGCCAGCGATGCCATCCGTCCGGATTATGTTGTCGTGGGCGAAGGGGCGGCCACGACGGAAAAACTCACCAAAGCCCACGAGTGCATTGAAAAGGGCGCGCGACTCGTGGCCACGAATCCGGACAATTGGTGTCCCGTGGGCCAGGCGCGGACCCGGCCCGGGGCGGGGGCCACCGCGGCGTATCTCGAGTCCAGCACCGGGCGAAGGGCTTATTTCCTCGGCAAACCCAACGGCTATATGTTTCATCGCGCCCGGAAGAAGCTGACCGAGGCGGCCATGGGCGCGCCGGAAGAAGTGGTGATGATCGGCGATACCATGGAGACGGATATCCGCGGGGCGGTGGAGAGTGGCTTGCTGTCCTACCTGGTCTTGTCGGGCTCCACCACCGTGGAGTTGGTGGGCGATTACGTTTACCAACCCACCCGGGTGCTCGATTCGGTGGCGGAACTGGTCGCGGAAATCTTGAGTGGAATTCCCTCGGATTGCCGTCGCTCCTCCGTCGGTGAACGTGCCGGATTCTCCAGTGGCAAGGCCGGGAGCCGTCACCAGACGGACATGCTGGCACTGCACAAACCACGGCCCCGGCCGGCGATGACCAAGTAACGTTCCAACGTGGGCTGCGAAGGCGGGCACCAGTTAGTCCGGGCTCCGGTTTGCCAGCGGGGGTTGCCTCTCTACGGTCCCGGCCAAATGAACGTATTTGTCACTGGAGGCGCCGGTTATATTGGTTCGGTTTGCGTGGAACAGCTACTGAACTCCGGGCATCGGGTCACGGTGTTTGACAATCTGTCGGAAGGTCATCGCTCGGCCGTGGATCCCCGTGCGGCGTTTGTTTTCGGCGATTTCAATGATCGCGCGGCGATTGCGGTGGCGCTCCAGATGGCCCGACCCGATGCGGTGATTCACTTTGCCGCGCACGCACTGGTGGGCGAGTCGATGACCGATCCGTCGAAGTACTTTCGCAACAATGTCGGCGGGGGCATCAATCTGCTCGACGCCTGCCTGGCCGCGGGTGTGCGGAAATTTGTCTTCAGCTCCACCTGCGCCACCTACGGCACGCCGGAGAAGATGCCCATGGACGAGTCCCTGCCGCAGCGGCCGGTGAATCCCTACGGCGAATCCAAGCTCATGTTCGAGCAGATCTTGAAGTGGTATGGGCAGATTCACGGCTTGGAGACCGTTGCCTTTCGTTATTTCAATGCCGCCGGTGCCAGTGGAAAATTCGGCGAGCATCACCGCGTGGAAACCCACCTGATCCCGAATGTTCTGAAGGTGGCCTTGGGTCAGAAAAAGCAGGTGGAGATCTTTGGCACGGACTATCCCACGCCGGACGGCACCTGTATCCGGGATTATATCCACATCGCCGATCTGGCCCAGGCGCACATGCTGGCGCTGGCGCCGGGCAAATCCGGATTCTTCAACCTCGGGAATGGCGAAGGCTTCAGTGTGCGGGAGGTGATTTCCGCGTGTGAAAAAATTTCGGGTCGACCCATCCTCGCCGTGGAAAAGCCGCGGCGGGCGGGCGATCCCCCACGGCTCGTGGCGGCGGCCGGGAAGGCGATGCAGGAATTGGGCTGGCAGCCGCGGTTTCCCCAGTTGGATCAAATCATTGCCACCGCCTGGTCCTGGCACGAGCGACATCCGCAGGGGTATGTGGACTGATTTTCGGGCATCAACTATTGAGTCGGGAGATTTGAAAGGCACTTTGTCGCTCCAGCTGTGATGAATTTTTTTGATCTTTCGGGCGAAGTCGCCGTGGTGATCGGGGCGACGGGTGCCTTGGGTGGTGCCCTGGCGCGGGGATTGGCCCAGCACGGCGCCGCGGTGGCCGTGGTGGGGCGCAATGCGGAACGGGGCGGCCAGGTGGTGACCGAAATACTAAAGGCGGGCGGGAAGGCCGGCTTCTTCGCCGCGGATGCCCTGGACAAGACGGCTCTGCTGGCGGCTCGTGCGGATATTTCCCGGCAGTTGGGATCACCCACGGTCCTGCTCAATGCGGCGGGAGGAAATGATCCGAAGGCCACGGTGACGGCGGATTTGAAGTTTGAGGATCTCTCGTTGGAGGCGTGGCGGGAAAATTTCGATCTCAATGTGGTCGGCGGCGTGCTGCTGCCCTGCCAGGTTTTTGGACCGCTTTTCTGCGAGGCGGGTGCCGGGAGCATCATCAATGTCGCCAGTGTCTCCGCGCATTTGCCCTTGTCGCGGGTGGTCAGCTATTCCGCCGCCAAGGCCGCGGTGTTGAATCTGACCCAGTTCCTGGCCCGCGAATGGGCGCCCCGGGGAGTCCGGGTCAATTCGATAACGCCCGGATTTTTTCCCGCCGAACAAAATCGCAAGCTCCTGTTCAACGCGGATGGGTCGCCCTCGGCCCGGACCCATTCGATCTGGAACCACACACCCATGGCCCGCTTTGGACGCCCGGAGGAGTTGGTGGGAGCCGCGGTATTTCTCGCCAGCCGCCAAGCCAGCAGCTTTGTTACCGGGTCGGATCTGCGCGTTGACGGCGGATTCCTCGCGCAAACGATCTAACCGAGCCCGCGATTTTCCATCCCCTCCTCATGAATCGATTGCATTCGAAGATTGCGGCCGCCGGATTGTTGTCGCCGCCGGACGTAACGCAGATCGTGGCGGACGCGATGCCCGCTGCAGATTATAGGGGCCGGCGCGTTTTGCTGATCATTCCCGACGGGACCCGCACGGCGCCCATCGGGCAGATGTTTCAATCGATCTACGCGCAGATTGGCGACGGCTGTGCGGCCCTCGATATCCTGGTCGCCCTCGGGACTCACCCGGCGATGTCGGAGGAAGCGATTTGTGGACGTCTGGAAATTTCCCTGGAGGAACGGCGGACCCGCTATGCCAAGGTGCAGTTCTTCAATCACGAGTGGGACAATCCGAAGGCGCTTCGGCAGTTGGGGCATATTCCCAAGGAGGAAATCGCCAAGCTGTCCGAAGGTCGGTTTGCCATGGATGTGCCGGTCGCGGTCAATGCCCGCGTTTTGGACTACGATCAACTGGTGATTGTTGGGCCCGTCTTTCCCCACGAGGTCGTGGGTTTCAGTGGCGGCAACAAGTACCTTTTCCCGGGTGTGGGCGGCGCGGAGATTTTGAATTTTTTCCACTGGCTCGGCGCCGTGATCACCACGGTGGGCGTCATCGGCCACAAGTGGACTCCGGTGCGTCGGGTGGTGGACCGGGCCGGGGCGATGGTATCGACGCCCAAACTGTGTTTTGCCCTGACCGTGAAAAACGGCGGACTCGCGGGGCTTTTCGCCGGCTCGCCGGAAGCGGCGTGGGATGCCGCGGCGGATTTGTCCGCGCAGACGCACATCCTTTGGAAGGATCGGACCTATCACACGATCCTGAGTGCGGCCCCGCCGATGTATGACGAGCTTTGGGTCGGTGCCAAATGCATGTACAAGCTGGAGCCGGTGTTGGCCGAGGGCGGCGAACTGATCATCTATGCGCCCCATCTCAAGGAGGTCAGCGTGGTGCATGGACACTGGATCCGGCAGGTGGGGTATCATTGCCGGGACTATTTTTTAAAGCAATGGGATCAGTTCAAGCACGTTCCCTGGGGCACTTTGGCCCACAGCACGCATGTGTTCGGGCTCGGAACTTTTGA
The DNA here is from genome assembly GCA_043732975.1 of Verrucomicrobiota bacterium. GTDB lineage: Bacteria > Verrucomicrobiota > Verrucomicrobiia > Limisphaerales > UBA9464 > CANIZL01. The sequence goes on along the minus strand of JAYTHD010000323.1, from coordinate 5,266 downwards.
GGATGGCATCGAACGAGGCCGGGCGCGGGTGACCCTGGCGACCGGGATTTCCGAGGCGGAATGTCGGCAGATCAACCTGGGCTACCGGGATTGGCGGACCTTGCGTCTGGAGGATTTTCAGAATCGTGAGTCGGAAGGAGTCTTATACGTTCCCAAGGCGGGCGAGACCCTTTACCGGCTGCGGGGCTGAGAGCGACCCGGCGGGCAAATTGAAGAATGGACATGCTGGTGGAAATTTTGGTGACTGAGTCGGAGATCGTTAGGGTTCACTGGTTCGGGAGGGAAAATGGCAGATCAAAAACCGCAGTTTTCAAATTTCAAGGACGCTTACTGTGCTTACTACCGGGTGACGCCCGAGAAGTACGGCGAGTCGGTTTTGTGGCGTTCGTTGCCGCTGACCCGTCGTTTGCTGGCGCTTCCGATCCTGGCGTTTAACCGGACGTTTTTTGCGACCGACCTGGATATCATTCGCAGCCTCGGTCCGATGCAATCCTCGGAGAATTTTTCCCTGCAGTTGGATGAATTGCACGCGGTCAACCGCCTGGAGCGAAATCTCCGGCGGGGCATTCTGGGCATTCGGGCCTCGGGTTCCCGGCTCATGGACCTCTGGAAGGTGGTCGAGCCTTACGTGACCCCGCCGCCCGAGCCTGTTTTTTCACGGGTGCCAGGCCAGGCCGAGGTGGTCGGTGTCGGGCGTTCCCTGGAAGCCGTGGGAAGGACGGCAGCGGCTCCGCTTTCTTCTCAAGCTCCCGCTCCGGTGGCGAGACTTTCACCCGCGGCGGTGCGGAACGTGGGCCGGAATGTGAATCGGGAAAACCCATCCCATCTGAGTTCAAGTCCAGCCAGTGCGCCCGCCGCACCGTTGCCCGTCGACGCTGCGGATATCTCCGCGATGGTCATCCGACGTCTCAAGCGGGCATGCGACGATACCGTACTGGGTGTGCCCGTGGATGATGCGGTGCTCAATGCGGGCCTGGACAGTGTCCCGCAATTCATGCGGCTGCTGGAAATAAATGGGGCCACCCATCCGGCCTTCAAGTGGCTGCATCTCCAATTGAGCAACGCCGAGCGCTTGCGGGACCTGCAGGATGAAAACGCCGGATTGAAGGCGGTCCTGGCCGAGCAAATGGTCCAACTAGCGCGGCTCCGGGGCAGCGTGCGCGATTGATCGGCGGGCTGTCGAACGCCTCTCAACGACTGGCCCGCTGCGGGGCCATGTCCAGGCAGGCCGCTTCCTTTGTCGAGCGGACGTAGAGATTGCCGCCCGACAGGCTCGGGGTCGTCCAGCATTTGCCTTCAAGCACGGTCGCCCGGGACAACTCCGTATATTTTTCCGGGTTCGCCGCGATGACCACCAGTTCACCGGCATCGGACAGGGCGACAACTTTGTCGCCAGCCAGGATGACGTGTCCGGGACCAAAGCCGGTCTTTTCCCACTTCACCTTGCCGGTCGCCACTTCCACACATTTGACCGGGCCGCTGCCGTATTCCTTGAATTGGAACATTCCGTAGAGATGTCCCTGACAAAGCACGGGAGTCGACCAGTGGTTGGCAAGCGCCTTCTCGCCGGCAAAGCGATAGATCTCCGTCGCCTTCCAACCTCCGTCCGGTCGGGAGATGCGCGCCGCGCCGATGCCCACCCCATAGCCCGCGGAGCAATAGACGATGTCTCCATCGACCACCGGCGAGGCGGCCGTGGAAACATTGTATTTGAAGGGATAGCGCCACAATTCCTTCCCGGTCTTGGTAGCCACCGAGAGCAGCCCGGATTGCAGGAAATAAATCACCTGGCGCTCACCCAGAACGGTGGCCGGAACGCAGGTCGCGTGGGTGGCCTTTTCGTCAAACGCCTTCCAGACGACAGAACCGTCCTTCTTGTTCAGGGCCAGCAAGGACTCTCCGGCGCCGCCGCCGGCCACAAAAAGCAGATCGCCGTCGATCACCGGGCTCTGGGCATTCATCCAGCGCGGGATGGCCCCGGCATGTTCCTTGACGAGATCCCGTTTCCACAGTTCCCCGCCCGTTTTGGCATCAAAGCACTGCAACACGAGTCGGCCGGAGAAAGTCCAAACGTGATTGGCATCCGCCGCCGGGGTGGAGCGCGGGCCGTCGCCGCCGCTGTTTTCCTTGGTCCCGGATTGCCCGCCATCATTCACCTTCAACGTGCCCAGGGGCTTGAACCATTTCTCGGCACCGGTCTCGGCATCCCGCGCGACCAGAACCTCCTGCTCGGTGTTCTCCACGCTCCGCAATTCCTGGGTGAAGCATCGGCCGCCAGCAATCACGAAGGAGCTGAAGCCATTGGCGCTCGGTACCTTCCATTTCACCTTGGGCCCTCCGACCGGAAAAGTGGCGGCGATTTTCTCAGAGCTGATGCCATTGTTTTCCGGACCTCGATACTCCGTCCAGTCGGCGGCCAGAGCACGCCACGCACAAAAGCCGGTGAGTGCCCCCAAAGCCAACCAGCGGCTCCCCAAAAAAGCGGTCGAAATGTTCACCGCACGAAACTTGACCATTTTGCCTCAGGGTCAACCACTGAAATCGCTCCGAAGTCTATCGCCAACTCTAAACGCCCATGAACATTTCGGTTCAAACTTGCTCATGGCGTTCACGCTCCTCGTTCTTGGCGGATTAATTCTACTGTGGTGGTCCAATGATTGGGGACCACTTTAACAGGCGAATTCTCTTATGATTCTGTCCTGGCAAATGGGCGCCGTTCCATTCGGACGGATTCGGGAGATGCCAGCCCCCTTCCCGATCCCCGCATAGGCCAACGGGGTCACGAGGCTCCCGTTCGCCAGTGGATCCATCCCCCCTCCCGCTTCTACCGCCTTGTCACGCCGTGAGCCGTGGGATTGACGGCGATAGTGTTATCCCTCGCAGGGGCGACGGCTTCGCGCGGTTCGAATCCCGTGGCGGGGTGGTGCGGGCAACCGCGGCTACTTCACCCGGGCCAACAACCGGAAGTACTCTTCGCGCGAGAGGCCGGCGGTCTTGAGATTGTTCCGAATGACGAAAACCGGAACCTCCTTGTAGGTCGGAATCACCACCGGCCGGGCCACTCCGGGTTTCACGTAGGAACGATGACTGCCCTCCTGCCGGGCAAACCGAAAACCAACTGCCAGGAACACTGCCTCCACCGTCCGCCACGATTCCGGAGTGAACCTGGGCACGGCGACCTTTCAGCCCACTGAAGCCGCCGTCACACAGCTTCGTTGTTCAACTCCCAGCCAGGCCGGTCCGCGCCACTCGCGCCGGACGCGCCGGTAGCCGGCATCTTCCAAGACTTCCTTCAAAGTGCCGTGCTCCGCCGCGGTCACGAGAAAAAGTCTTACCGCTTCATCCACCGCCAACCGGGCCGCCTCTGGTGAGTTGCCCGAAGTGGCCACGTCCAGCGGCATGGCGTGGGCGACGAACTGTCCATCTTCCCGCCAAACCTGTACGGTGTAGTCAACTTGCATGGTCGAAGGCTACCGGCCTGAAAGGTCTTTGCCAAACCCAAGCTTGCCCGGCCCGGCGAACGACCGTCGGTGGCGTCATCCTGGGCAGCGTGTGCTTCGCACAACAATTCCTGAAGCGGGGACGGACGGATCGAACGGAGGCGGCGGAGACCAACCGGTTGGCCCGCGCCGGACGGGTGGAATGGCGGGTGCTGGTCCAGTGGGCGGAGAAAGTTTTGGGGCGGCCCTGGACCACGATGCTGGAGGGGCACCGGGACTGGGGCCGGGACGCGGTGATGTCTGTGGCGGTGCGCCATGGAAGATATCGACTGGCGGAGGTTGTCCGGCGGATGGAGGGATTGAAGTATGGAGCGGCGGCGCAAGCCGTCCCTCGCGTTGGCGAGCGGCAAACGAGCAATCCGGACATGAGACGCTTCGTGGCCAACCTGCGGCGTTGATCCATCGCCGTCTCAGGAATGGCGTGCTAAAGACAAACGGGCCTTCGACTGAAGTAATTCGAGCAACAGGCCAACCCGGTCATAACTTTCAGCCTCTCGACGCTCGTTAGGTGATAGGGCGCCACTCTGCGCTAGTTCGCCGAGGCGGATCATGCGCGCCACGTCGCTTTCCGGAAACCTAGCCTTGAGGAGTACAAGAGCCGCCTCCTTAGGCAGGTCGCCGCTTCGCGCGTCGAACGCGCGAGCCAGGAGCGCTGCCTCGGAATTGTCCGTAAACACGTCGATCACCATGCCCCAGTATACACCAAACTCATCCGACATGGCAACGACCTCCTCAACACCAGAATCCGTCCTCCAGGACTGTCCTTCACGGCGGAAAACTGCACTCTCCAAGCCTGAGAAATGATTCAGGATACTTTCATCGGGATGAGGGACTCCTCGGAACAACCCGGAGCACCCCCTACACGGAACCCTTCACCCCACTACTCGGAAGCCAATCCCGACTACTGGGAAAGAAGAATCCATCTCTACCTCACTTCGTCCAAAGGCCAACTTTGGATAAGCGCAGCCGGCAAACTTCTCGTTAGCGCTATCGCCTTCTAGAGGTTGTTCTACGCTGAGCGGGTGGATTCGCCCAAGAAAATAGAGTAGCCGGGGGCTACTCTATTGCGCTTGTTTTCATTCGAAACTTCTCCTTTTTGTAATTCGATAATTTAACTTCAGCAGGCAACGTCGACCATTAGCCAGTTCAGACATCTGGTTATTTCAGCAAGAACGAGTCTTGCCTCCGCCAGTAGTCTGGCCCACGCATCAAGGCTGCCGGATTTGACGCATTTTCTATTTTTCATTAATTAATTAAATAACTCTTGAATTTTATAATTAATTCGGTATCATTAGGTTGGGACGCGGACAATCGCCCATAAATACCGAAGCGAAAAATTGCAATCGCTCACTAGCTCAAGAAAGCAAATTTAATATGAACCTTTCGGATCGATCTGAGTGGAGCCGCCCCCGGCGGGGGCGGCGAACCTCGTTGGCGAAAAAATCTTGACGGGTTTCTAATGCACCGGTCCGAGGAGTCGGCCAAGTCGCAGGAGTTGGGGCAGTCTCTCTTCAAAACCCTCGATCACCCGACCGCATTTCAAACCGCCAGCTTTGTCCGCTTTTCACGCCGCTCTCCGCAGGTGCCGGGACGCGGTGATGTATGTGGCGGTGCGCCACGGAAGATATCGACTGGCGGAGGTTGTCCGGCGGATGGAGGGATTGAAGGTAAGCGGTAACCCGAGCACATCTATCCCGGGCCGGCCGGGCGGTGGTAGTGTTTGGTGATGAACACGAATGGAGAGCGGGCGCGCTGGGTGGAGCGGT
>JAYTHD010000322.1:0-4913 GCA_043732975.1 Verrucomicrobiota bacterium | reverse complement strand
CCGGCTCGTGCGGCGATGTGCCGGGGAATCGGTACACGGATCCGGTCCTTCGGCACAACGGGCGCTTTGAGAAGACGCGGGGATTTTGCACCGATGTCTTCACCACGCAGGCGATGGAATGGATGTCCCGGAGGAATTCAAGGCGTCCTTTTTTCTGCTATCTGGCCTATAACGCCGCGCACGCACCGTTGTCGTGTCCGCCGGAATTCCGCGCGCCGTATGTCGGTAAAGTGCCCGATTTGGCGGCGACCTATCTGGGCATGGTGGCGAATATCGATTTCAATATCGGGCGACTGATGGGATTTCTGGAGGTGCAGGGGCTGGCCGAGGACACGTTGGTGATATTCCTGAACGACAACGGCGCGGATCCGGTCGCGACGCGATTGTTCAATGCGGGCATGCGCGGCAGCAAGAATTCGCCGTGGCTGGGCGGCACCCGGGCGGTCGGTTTTTGGCGCTGGCCGGGAACGTTTCCCGCGCATGACGTGGACGCACTGACGGCGCACCTGGATGTCTTCCCGACGCTGGTTGAACTCGCCGGCATCCGCCCCAACCGCCAGGTCCGGGCGCAGGTGGAGGGCCGGAGTCTGGTGCCGTTGCTCCGGGGGACCAACAGTCCCTGGGCCGAACGCATTTTGTTTACGCACATTGGCCGCTGGCCCAAGGGCACGAACGTCAATCTCTTCAAGTACAGCGGGTGTTCCGTCCGCAGCGGGCCCTGGCATCTGGTCAGCGAGGGCACGGAACGGCAACCCCAGGACAAGACTTGGCAACTCTTCGATGTCCGCCAGGACCTGGGGGAACGATCCGATGTCGCGGCGCTGCATCCGGAGGTCGTGGCTCGACTCGATGGTGCCTATGACCGGTGGTGGGACGCGGTGGTCCCCCGGATGGTGAACGAGTCCGCCCGCGGCCCGCGTATCAATCCCTTCAAGACCCGTTACTGGAAGCAATACGGCGGCGGGCCCACTCAGGCAGACCTCGACGCCATGCGACCCTGACGGACTTTAGGGCTGGAGGCGATAAAACTGCTGGGTGCCGCCGGGAGCCGTCTTGAACGGGCTCGATGCCCCCGGCGATTCCGTGTAAGGGCCATCCACAGCGGAGGATGTCGTGAGGCGGGCCGTGCCCTCCCAGGTGAGGAGCAGGGCACTGGTGGCGTCGGTGGATACGCTCAGGAGCAGGGAAGGCGGCACCACCACCTTTGGGCCAAATCCCTCCAACCAACTGCCGGCGAGCGGCTGGACGGTGGTGTCCGCCGCTCCGTACTTTTTAACGCCAACTGAAATCGCATCTGTGCCCACTCCTGCGTGGTGCATGACCAGCGCGTAATATTTGTGCCCGGCTTCCAGGGTGATCGCTCCGGGCCCGCCCGGCCATTCGCTGGCGGGAAAACTTCCGGAACGATTGCGCAGTTGGCCGAGATTGGACGCGGTCGCATCGACGTCGCCCGCCCGAATTACCCGATCTGCGGCGCCGTCGCCCGTGGCGGTGAGATACGCTCCGAAGCCCGCGCCCGTGGGTTCCACAGCAACCGCCTTCAATCCGGCAGGGGAGTCATCCGCACTCAGCCAGAGCACGCCCGCACCGCTGGACGAGAGAAAGAATTCATAGGAGCCCGTCACGGGCGGGACAATCCATCCGCGCACCACGCCATAGAAATTATCGACGTCCGGAAGCGCCGTCTGGCGATGCCCGAATTGGTTGAGCACCTCCAGGGAATCCACGGTTTCGTTCACCAACCGATCGCCGAGACGAAAGCCGAGGATGTCCGTCACCTCAAGCTCACCGGGTTCCTTTTCGAACCGCAGATAATTCGCGTAGCCGCTGCGACGCAAATAGCTGGTGAAAACCTGCGTATTGGTCGCGGGCGGATTACCGGCGAGGTCGAGGATATCGGACGTCAGGGAAAGCGTGACCGTCGCATCTTCCGTATAGGGACTGACGGTGTGCAGCCGGACGCGGGAGTTTTCCGCGGGGCTGGGGTTGAGCAGGGTGGCGCTGTCCGGGACCACGCCGTCCACGAGAAAATGACCGGGCACGATGCCTGCGGCGGCGAGAGGGCCGTCGAAATCGATCAGAATCGACCGGAAGGAATCCGAGGGCGTCACCCGGACGATTTGGGGTGGCACCACGTCCGGCACGACCGTCAGTCCGGCGATAGTCGACGCCAGGGGTGTTCCGGTGGCCGGGGTGATGGCGACGCGCCATTGGGACTGGTCGTCGGCGAGTTCCGCCAATCGGGTCGGAGTGTAACCCAGCGCCAGAGAATCTAAAACGGGGCTGTTGACCGACTTGCCATCGACGGTGAGTACTTCCTCGTCATTGGCGAACCAACGATAACTGAGCGCTCCGGAGTTGACCCCGGGAACCGCCTGCACTTCGAAATGGATGATGGAGCCGACCGTGTTGGTCTGGCTGGCGGGCTGTTTGGTGATCAACGGCGCCTCCGGTCCGCTGGCGGAAATCCAATCGCCCGTCAATGGCGACGGTCCGCCGGTCGCCTGCGCGGGGTCGGGATAATCCGGATAGGTGTCGTCCAGGGTGGTGAGCGGATTTTTGTCCTGAGTGGCCCAGATTGAAAAATTGTCGCCCCCGACCCCGGCCTTCATATGGGCCTCAAAATAATATTTACGGCCCGCGACGAGCGGAATGCCGTCCGAGACATTGCCGGTCTTATACCGTCCATCCGCCGTGATGGAGCCGGTCTGGGCGTCGTCGCGTTGATTCCCGCCCCGTCCCAACAGCCCGGCCGGCAAGCCGGGAAACGACCGCTCCAGATTGAAATAATAGCGCTGACTGCTCCATGCGTCCTCCTGGGCGACTTTTGTCAGGTGGCCGGGTTGATCATCGGTGGAAATCCACAGGTCACTCGCGCCGTCGGAGGCCACATAGAAGTACCAGGTCCCGCTGGCCGGCGGACGCAGAAATCCGCTCATGCGAAGGCCGTAGTTGTCGTCGACATCCCGGCTGGGAGCGGGACGAAAGCCGTTGACCACGGTGCTGGCGTCGGTTTCAAAGGGAAATTCCGCGACGGGTGAATAGACGACGACGGTGGGCGTGGCTGGATAGGAGGGTGCGCCGGTCAAACGGTCGAGCGTGGTCCCGGAAAGTTGGCCGTTGTTCGCCACGAATCTTCCTGCGGTGTAAAGCTCCACCTTGACCTTCCCGGCGACCTCCACGTCCGCCGTGACTGCTGCAGGCATCACGGAGGCGAGGGCGATCAACCCGGGAATCAGACACGACTTCAAATGCATCGGACAACGCTATCAGTGTTCCTGCGGCGAGCAAATGCGGGGGCGTGGGGTGAGTGGGACAAAATTCTTCTGATGGCCGGAAGGCTCACGCGGAGGCGGTGAGAAGAGGAGAGGAGAAAGAACGATTTAACCCTGCGGTCTGGGACTGCCCACTTTGGGGATGCGCCGATTTCGCCGCCTGGGTCACCCCAAAAATTCCTCACCGCAGGACCCCTTTCAATTTTCAAACAGGCTCTTAGTTTCCGGTGTGATTTCTTTTGGAAGACCGGGGGCGGGGAAGGCCAGGGTGTGGATTGGCGGCGGCTTTTTGCCATTGCTTCTGGCAGCGTGCGGTCCGACGGCGCCGACCGCCAACCCGCCGGCGGCGACGTCCTCCGTTCCGGTTTCCGGGGAGAGCGGTGTATCCGCCGTGGCGGCCGGTGGAGCGGCTCCGTTGCCCATGATCGCCGGCAATTCCGCCGTGGCGGAACAACTCCAACTGGCGGAGGCCCTGGCGCAGCAGGGGAAAACCAATGAGGCCATGCGGCGGATGACTCATCTGGTCGCCGCCCATCCGGACTACGAAGAGGCCCACTTTTCCCTGGGATTTCTCCAGAACCGGATGGGGCGCACCGGGGACGCGATCCATTCCTATGAACAGGCCCTGCGCCTGGTGCCCGACTATGCGGAAGCGCATAACAATCTGGGCAACCTGCTGGTCAAGGAGCAGCGCTTCGAGGATGCGTTGCCGCATTTCGATGCGGCCATCACCAAAATCCCCGACAACCCCAATTATCACAACAATCGCGGAATTGCACTGGCCCGCTCCAGTAAACCCGCGGAGGCGATCACTGAATTCAATCGGGCGGTGCAACTGGACGCAGAGTACCCCGACGCGTGGTTCAATCTGGGGCGGGTCTTTTCGGAAACCGGGCAGCTTCGCGAGGCGGTGCTGCCGCTGCAGACCACGTTGCGCCTGAGACCGAACTCCGAGGCGGCGCGGCGACTGTTGGAGGAAATTCAGAGAAAACTCTCCGGCCCACAGCCCTGATGGTGGCTCCGCACCGCGCCGGACGAATCCAGCGCGGTCGCTCCCTTCAGTCTTATTTCGCGGCCAGGGCGGCGTCGAGGATCTTGGAGTAATCCTTCTTCATCGACGCCACATAACCGGTGTGGGCTTCGATGATTTTGCCGTCCGTGCCAATCACAAAGGTCGCCGGGATGCCGTCGACGTTGGCCTTCTCGGCCAGTTTTCCCTTGGCATCCCGCAGGATGGAGAACGGCATCGGATTCTTCGCCAGGTAGCCATCCATGTCGGGCTTCTCCTGGTCGACGCTGACGCCGATGATGACCACGCCCTTGTCTTTGTACGCGGCGTGCAATTCCTTCAGCGCCGGCATGGCCTTCTTGCAGGGGCCGCACCAGGACGCCCAGAAATCCACGATGACGATCTTCCCGGCGGTGTCCGGCAGGGTGCCTTCGAGATGGAAGTCCTTCAGGCTGGGAAAGGCGTCGCCCTTCTTGAGCTCGGCGGCGGTGGCCGCAAGGGTGGCGGTGGCGGTGACGAGGAGCGCGGCGAGGGCGATCCGGAGAGGGTTACGCTGGAACATTTTCATAAAATCGCTTCGTGGTGATAGTGCCCGATTCTGTGGCAATTGCACCGGAAATTCCGGGGGT